>JANQJT010000172.1 GCA_028281485.1 Phycisphaeraceae bacterium | reverse complement strand
GTCGTCTTTCGGCGCCAGCTTGATGTATTGTCTCAGCGCCGCCAGCGACGCCTCCGGATCGTCAGCCGCATCGCTCAGCTTCCACGTCAACCGCCAACGCTCGGCGCTATCCGGGTCCATCGCGTTCGCTCGATCCAGCAGGATGCGGGCACGCGTGATCTGCGCCGGGTGCAACGGGCCGCCGGAAGACACCGTCAGATGAGCCAATCGCTCGAACCGATCGGCCAGCATCGACTGCGCCCACATCGTGCCCGCAACATCCTGGCCACGGCTCAGCTCAGCCGCACCCAGCGTCAGCACCATCACAACAAACAACCATCGCGTCTTCACTGCCGGTCCTCTCAGTTGATTACCCATCTTCACGCCGTAGTTGCCGTTATCGGCTAGCCGACACACCGCCGTTGATCCAAACCCCGCAACCGTGTTCTGCCATGTTATGGGTCCCCCCAACCCCCCGCAACGCGCCAAAATCGCGTTTCTGACGCAAGAATCGCGTTGACTGCCCCTCACCCCACCGATACCATATGCCGCCTTCCTCGGCCGGGCTTCTGTGATATTCCCCAGAAAGCCCGTCACGCATTGCACCTGGGAGTCCATCGTGGCCAAGAAGAAAACCACCAAGAAGAAGACCGCCAAGAAGACGACCACCAAAAAGGTCGCCAGGAAGGTCACGTCCAAGAAGACCACCAAGAAGAAGACCGCCAAGAAGGCCCCGGCAAAGAAAACAACGACCAAGAAAAAGACCACGAAAAAGAAGACCGCCAAGAAGACCACTTCCAAGAAGGTCACCAAGAAGAAAACCGCCAAGAAGGCCCCCGCCCGCAAGGTGACCCGGAAGGCCGCCGCCCCGTCCTCCCGCCCCAGCGGCAACCGCGGCGTCTCCGCCATCCGCCCCGTCGTCCCCGCCCACCTGCCCGATCCCCCCAAGAACATCAAGACCACTCTCTCCAGGGCCCAGCTCAACGAGTACCAGCAGCTCCTGCTCGAAAAACGCGCCGAGCTACTCGGTGACATCGGCACCATGGAAGACGGCGCACTCCGCAACAAGGACGCCTCCAACCTCTCCAACATGCCCCTGCACATGGCAGACGTCGGCAGCGACAACTACGACCAGGAACTCACACTCGGCCTGGTCGAGTCCGAACGCAAGCTCCTCCGCGAGATCGACGACGCCCTCCACCGCATCAAGGACAAGACCTACGGCATGTGCCTCGCCACCGGCAAGGCCATCAACCCCGCCCGACTGGAAATCAAGCCCTGGGCCAAGTACTCCATCGAAGCGGCGCGCATCATGGAAGCCGGCGGAAACGGCAATGGCAACGGCCACCGATACTAAACCACAACCCGACCCCCCATCTCCCACCGCCCCGCCCGGCGACAAGCCCGCCTACCGCAGGCCCGGTCTCATCGCCCTCTTTGTCGTCATCGCAGCCGCGCTGCTCACCGGCGACCTCGTCTTCAAGTCCTGGTCGTTCGCCAACGTCGCCGACCAACCCGTCACACTCGACGGCGCCACCGTCCCCGATATCCCCTACCACCAGCCCACCACCGTCATCCCCAACACCCTCGCGCTCCAGCTGACCCTCAACGAGGGCGCGCTGTTCGGCATGGGACAGGGCAACCGTTGGCTGTTCGTCGTCATCTCCATCGCCGCCGTCGGCATCATCTCCTGGATGTTCGCCTCCACACTCGCCCGGCAGCACTGGACGCAGACCGCCCTCGCACTCATCCTCGCAGGCGCATTGGGCAACATGGTCGATCGCGTCCTCTACGGCGCCGTCCGTGACATGCTCTACCTCTTCCCCGGCGTCAGCCTGCCCAACGGCTGGTCCTGGCCCGGCGGACAGACCGAGGTCTACCCCTGGATCTTCAACCTCGCCGACGTCTTCCTCGTCGTCGGCCTGGCCATGCTCGCGCTCGGCATCTTCTTCGCACCCAAGCCCCCGAAGAAGTCCAAGCCCAATCCCGCCGTATAATCCGGCAATGGCCGACCGCACCAAAAAACTCAAAGCCCTCTCCGCCAAGGCCCGAGCCCTGCCCAAGGTGCCCGGCGTCTACCTCATGAAAGACGCCCAGGGCCGCGTCATCTACATCGGAAAGGCCATCAACCTCCCCAACCGCGTGGCCACCTACTTTCAGGCCGCCACCGACCTCGGCCCCAAAAAACAACCGATGATCGACCTCATCGACGACTTCGACACCATCGAGTGTGCAGGCGAGTGGGAAGCCCTGCTCACCGAAAACCGTCTCATCAAGGACCTGCACCCCCGCTTCAACGCACGACTCACCGACGACAAGTCCTTCCCCTACCTCGTCGTCACACTCCGCGACGACTTCCCCGGCGTCTACATCACCCGCCAACCCGGCGACCCCCAATACAAGGGCGCACGCATCCTCGGCCCCTTCACCAGCGTCTACGCGCTCCGCCAATCCATCAAGCTCCTCCAACGCGTCTTCAAGTTCCGCACCTGCGAGTTGGAAATCAACGAGGTTCCGGAAGGAAGCGATGAAACCAAAGACCCACGCCGCCACTTCCGCCCCTGCCTGCTCTACCCCATCGATCAGTGCACCGCGCCCTGCGCCGCCAAGATTGACCGCGAAACCTACCGCAACGACATCGACCGCTTCCTCCGCTTCATCACCTCCAAGCGATCCGACATGCTCCGCGAGATGCGACAGGACATGGCCGCCGCCGCCGAAGCGATGGAGTACGAAAAAGCCGCCGCGCTCCGCGACCAGATCGACGCCATCGAAAAACTCGACGAGCGCGGCAAGCACCGCGACCGCTGGCAACCCGAGACCGAATCCTTCTACGTCGACCCACGCCGCGGCCTGCGCTCCCTGCAAAAAACGCTCGGCCTCGACACCGAGATACGGTGCGTCGAGTGCATCGACATCGCCCACCTCCAGGGCAAGCAAACCGTCGGCTCCAAGGTCTGCTTCGTCGACGGCCGCCCACTTAAAAACGAGTACCGACGCTACAAGATCGCCACCGCCACCAACGACGACTACATGTCCATCCGCGAGGTCGTGTCCCGCGCCTACCGCGACGCCGGACAGGGCGACGCCCTCTTCCCCGACGTCATCATGATCGACGGCGGACAGGGTCAGCTGTCGGCCGCACTCGAAGCCATCGAAACCTTCGACCGCAAACCCGCCATGGTCATCGCCCTGGCCAAGGCCGAGGAATTGATCTACAAACAGGGCTCACCCGACCCCATCCGCCTCTCCCGCAACAACCTCGGCCTCAAACTCTGCCAGGCCGTCCGAGACGAAGCCCACCGCTTCGCACAGGCCTATCATCACCTGCTACGCAAGAAAGACCTGATCGACGAATAATGACACCACCCACCGCACAACTCGAATCCCGCATCACCCCGCAACTCGACGAGCTGGTCGCCGTCCGCCGCGACCTGCACGCACACCCCCAGACCTGCTACGAGGAAACCTACGCCTCCGAATTGATTCAACGCGAGCTGACCGCGCTGGACATCCCCTTCGTCGCCCCCCTCGCCGAGACCGGCGTCGTCGCGTGGATCACACCAACCGATCCCGACGCCGCAGCCAAACCCGCCGCCGCCCTCCGCGCCGACATCGACGCGCTGCCCATCACCGAACAAAACGACATCCCCCACAAATCCGTCTACCCCGGCTTCATGCACGCCTGCGGACACGATGGCCACACCACCTCGCTCCTCGGCGCTGCGCGCGTGCTCAACCAGCTCCGCGACACGCTCCCCCAACCCGTCAAGCTCATCTTCCAACCCGCTGAAGAAGGCGGCGCCGGCGCCGACAGACTCATCAACGCCGGCGCACTGACCGACGCCGTCGGCCCACACGCCGCCGACCGCATCTTCGGACTGCACAACTGGCCCAACCTTCCCATCGGACAAGTCGCCACACGGCCCGGCCCACTCCTCGCAGCCACCGACACGCCCCACATCACACTCACCGGACCCGGCGGACACGCCGCCTTCCCACACACAACCGCCGACCCCATCGTCGCCGCCAGCCAGATCGTCACCGCCCTGCAGTCCGTCATCTCCCGTCGCGTCTCACCCACCGCCCCCGCCGTCCTCTCCATCACCACCTTCCACGGCGGCGAAGCCGACAACGTCATCCCCGACCGCGTCACGCTCACCGGCACCCTCCGCACCGTCGATCGCCTCACCCGCAACGACATCATCACCCACGCACAAAACACCGCCGAACAGATCGCCACCGCCGCCGGTTGCCGATGCGACTTCAAGATCGAGCCCGGCTACCCCGTCACCGAAAACGACCCCGCACTCACCACGCACGTCACACAGCTCGCCGCCGGACTGCTCGGCGCAGAGAACGTCATCACCCTCCCCGATCCCGTCATGGGTGGGGAAGACTTCGCCTACTACGGGTCACACGTCCCCGCGACATTCCTCTTCGTCGGCTCCGAATCACCCGGCAACACCCCCGCGCACGCCCTGCACACGCCCCACTTCGATTTTAACGATCGGATCCTCCCCACCTGCATCCAGCTCATGTGCCGCTTCGCACTCTCACCCTACGACCCGACATGATCGAGCCCACCGACACCGGCATCATCCTCTCGGTCAAGGCCGTGCCCAACGCAAGCCGCGACCGAATCGTCGGCCCGCTCGGCGACTGCCTCAAGATCAAGGTCGCCGCACCACCCGAAGCCGGCAAGGCCAACGCCGCCATCTGCAAGCTCCTGGCTACAGCCTTCTCGATCCCTCTCCGAAACGTCGAACTCATCAGGGGAACGGCCCAACCCCTCAAACGCTTCGCCATCAACGGCGTCACTTCTCACCAGGCTCAAGCGATTCTCGCACCATCCTGATCGCCTTCTGCTGCGCACGACTCATCGGCAAGTCCGCCACGTCATCCAACGCACGCCACACACCCGCCCCGCGCTTCAACCGCCCCGACTTGACCCGCGCCGCGTGCACGACAAACGCGATCTTCAGATGTGTCGTCTGATGCTCAAACCCGCCCAGCTTCTTCACCCGCCCGACCTCCAGCCCCACCGTCTGGCGCACCCAACGACCCAGCGCCCCCGTCTCGTCCTCACGACAAACCAGCCCCCACATCCCCGCCCACAAACCGCCGTCTCCGCGCTGCGCAAACAAGTACTTCCCATCCCGTTCGATCGCCACCACGTCGTGCCGCACCGCTCGCTGCACCGTGCGCTTGCCCGTCACGGGCAGCTCGTTTTCCCGGCCCATCTCCTGCGCCGCGCAGTAACGTCGAATCGGACACGCCCCACAATCCGGCCCGCGCGGCACACACACCCGCGCCCCCAACTCCATCATCGCCTGATTAAAATCACCCGGCCCCTCCGCCGGCACATACACCTCCGCCAGCGCCCACAACCGCTTCTTCACCGCCGCGTCATCGATCGCCGCCTCGATCCCCTCCACACGCGCCAGCACCCGCGCCACGTTCCCGTCGACG
>JANQJT010000160.1 GCA_028281485.1 Phycisphaeraceae bacterium | reverse complement strand
CCGGTGTTGTTTTCCAGGCCCGCGCCGTGGGTGAACTCGAGGGGCTTGCCGAGCACGTCGGTCACGGTGCCGCCGGCCTCTTCGACAACGAGCACGCCGCCGGCGTGATCCCAGATGCGCTCGACGTAGTCCTTGCGTGTGGGCAGGCGGAGGTAGATGTCGGCCTCGCCGCGCGCGACGGTGGCGTACTTGGCCTGGCTGTCGAGACGCACGGAGGCGTGGGTGATGCCGAGGCGCTCGGCGATGGTTTCGCTGTCGGAGTGGGAGCTGTGGCCGGACTCGACCGATTCACAGATGCGCGCCTCAGCGGTGTCGGTCGTGGCGCTGACGCTGACGGGTTGTGCGTCGTCGTCATCGGCTTTCAGGCCCACGACGGTCGCGCCCTGCCCGCGCTCGGCTAGGTAGACGGCGCCGCGCGGGGCGTCGCTGCCCGGGTGGACCGGCAGGTTGGGACAGGCCAACGCCGCGACGACGATCTGTCCGTTGACGATCAGCGCGAGGCTGACGGCGTACTGCTGCTTGCGGAGAAAGCCCTTCGTGCCGTCGATGGGATCGAGCGTCCAGTAGCGGTCGGCGTGCTCGCTGGCGCCGCCGAAGTCGATCCATTGACACGCGGTCTCTGCGTCGATGTCCGGCTCGAGCGATTGCAGGTGCCAGACGACCCGCTTGAGCAGCTCGTCGTTGCCGTCTTCCTTGAGCACGGCCGAGTCTTCCTCGGCGATGATCGGGTCGTTGGGGTACGCGTCGCGGATGGCCTTGCAGACGAGGGCCTGGCTGCCGAAGTCGGCCACGGTCACCGGGCTGCGGTCTTTCTTCTCGAGGACCTCGGGTGAGATCTGGGCCTGGACGGCGGTGCAGAGCGCTGCGGCTCGGCGAACGCCCTGCAGGGCGATCTGACGTTCGGACGCGTACGATTCGGTCATGTCGGTCTCCTGTGCCGCCGGTCAGCCGCGGCGGGCGGCGATTATAACGATTCGGCGACCGTCTGACCGATAACCCTGACAGAAACGGAGCACGCGTGATGCGAAAGATCGATACGGTTCTGCTCAGCAGCGGCGGCATGCGGTCGTTGGTTGCGGCCGCGACGCTGGATCGCGCGGGGCTGGCGTGGCTGTACGTCCACGACGGTCGGGTTGCGTCTCTGCACGATCGGGCGATGTTTGTGAAGCAGTCCGAACACTTTGAGGCGGAGTTCCGCAGCGAGTTGAAGCTGACGCACCTGCACCGCGATCGCGCCGGTATGGAGGAACGGAGTCCGCTGTCGACGTTCCAGCTGGTCAGCGGTGCGGCGGCCGAGGCGGTGCGGCTGGGGGCGAATCGACTCGTCTGGCCGGTCACGGCGGGGGAGGACCTGGACCTGGTCTCGCGGGTCACCGAGTCGCTGGTGCTGCTGGAACACGTGGTGAAGCTGGAGACGGGGGCGGAGCTGGCGATCGAGACGCCGCTGATGGATATGACGCCGCGGCAGGTGGTGGAGGTCGGCGAGCAGTTGGGTGTGAACTGGCGACTGAGCCGATCGTGTCGGATGGACCAGGGCCCGGCCTGCGGAGCGTGTGCGGGTTGTGCGAGAAGGGCGGAGGCGTTCGCTGCGGCGCACGTGATCGATCCGCTGACGCAGGCTGCGCCGGCCCGTACGGATTGATACGCTTCAACACCGAACGGAAGTGATTATGATGCTCCGCTGACTCGCGGAGTTTTTTATGTCTGAGCCGACCCACATCGCGTCTGTGATCGATCACACGCTGCTGAAGCCCGAGGCGGCGTGGGAAGACGTGCAACGGATTGTCGATGAGGCGCTGCGGTATCGTTTCGCCAGCGTGTGTGTGAACGGTGTGTACGTGTCGCGTGTCGCCGCGGCGCTGGCCGATAGCGCAGTGAAGACGTGCGCGGTGGTCGGTTTTCCGCTCGGGGCGGGGTCCAACGAAGCGGTGTGCGGCGAAGCGGAGTTTGCGGCGCAGGACGGGGCCGATGAGATCGACTTTGTGGCGCACGTGCCGATGTTGCTGGCGTGTGATGAAGACGGCGCGG
>JANQJT010000142.1 GCA_028281485.1 Phycisphaeraceae bacterium | reverse complement strand
TCCCCGCCTGCGCGGGGACAGGCTCCGTGGGAATGACGATGCGCAGCGCACGACTCCAGGACTTCAAGACTCCAGGACTCCCAGCCATGTCCACCAAATTCATCCCCGACAGTGATTCGAAGTTCGCCATGATGGCGCGGCATTTTGCGTGGGGCATTGCCCGGCGGCCGGAGGTGTATGGGCTCAGTGCCGGGGAGTCTGAACATCTCACCGCCGTGGTGCAGCGGTATCGGGATGCGCTGGCGAAGGCGATCATGCCGAGCACGCGGACGACCATCACGGTGATGACGAAGGACGCAGCGCGGGCGGAGGCGGAGCGGCTGGTGCGGACGTTCGGCGCGCTGATCCGGGCGAACGACCGGATCGGCCCGGTGGACAAGATGGTGATCGGCGTCCGCGAGCGGCCGAAGCGGTTGAGGAAACGCGCGTGCCCACAGGAGAAGCCGTGGGTGCGGTTCCTGGGTCCGGATCCGCGGAACCAGCGGGCGCACGTGCTGGAGTTTCGGCAGATCGGCAACCGCAGCAAGGCCAAGCCCGCGGGGGCGGCGCGGCTGGAGCTGTACGTGGGGCTGGTCGGCGCGGAGCAGCGCATCCCGCGTGAACCGCCCCTCCACGGAATCAACAAGACGGGCGTGCTCACGTGGTATCACCGGTCGTACACGCAGAACCCGATCCGGGTGACGTTCCCGATGCCGAACCGCCCGATGCTGGTGGTCTACTGGGGCCGCTGGGCGGACGCCACCGGCGAGGTCGGCCCGTGGTCGGACTTCGTGCAGGCGCGGGTGGAGGGTTGGATGGTGCCCGGCGCGATGGAGTTACCTCCGGCGGAGGAAGCGGTGTCGTTCGAGATCGTGGAGCCGAAGTTGCTGGAGGGTGAGGTGATGGAGGAGCGCGCGATGCGCGCGTTCATCGCCGGCGACACGCAGCTGATCGGGGCGGGGTGAGAAAGCCTGAATAAGGAGCGCGACTTCTCATTCGACTGGATTCCCGCCCCCCACATTTCGGGAATGACGACCTGCGGACAAACGACAACCGGCCACGACATTCCTCCGCATTCATCTGCGGTTCAACGCGGTTTCGATGGGCGATATGATTGTGCACGATGAAGCGGTGCCTGTCGTGCGGGTATGACTTGCGATCGG
Organism: Phycisphaeraceae bacterium; assembly: GCA_028281485.1. Classification (GTDB taxonomy): domain Bacteria; phylum Planctomycetota; class Phycisphaerae; order Phycisphaerales; family Zrk34; genus JANQHD01. Next base: position 471 of record JANQJT010000142.1, on the reverse strand, counting down.
CGACGAAGCGGCGTTGTCCGGAGTGTGCGCGGCCGTTTGATCCGGATGATCCGCGGACGTTCGTGTGGGCGCGAAGTCCGGATGCGCTGGCCATCGTTCTGATCGTGTTGTCGGGGTTCCTGGCGATTCTGTTCTGGCTGCAGGGGTTCAAGTTCACGCCGCCGCTCGACGACGGGATGATTCTCATCCGCGTCATGATGGGAGTGTTGTCTGTCGGGTGGCTGGTGTGCGCGCGGGCGTTGTGGAAGTCGTTCGGGCGGTTCCGCCGGGAGCTGCGCGAGTTCGGGGGGAGGTAGACGGCGAAGGGGGGTGAGGCGTTCGGCTGTCGGCTTGAGTGGGGGGGCGATGGCGAAACGTCGAAACGAAGAAGCCTCACCTCGCCACGGCGAGTCGCCTGCTCTCGTCTCCACGGCGACTCTTAGACCAGATGGGAGAGGGGTTCGGCCTCCGGCCGAATTGCCAACAGACTGG
>JANQJT010000139.1 GCA_028281485.1 Phycisphaeraceae bacterium | reverse complement strand
CGATGCGGCCCGGTGTGTGCGAGACGACGTGGTGGTGAAGGCGATCCTCGAAACGGCGGTGCTGATGAGAGACGCGGACGCGGAGTTAGCCCGGCGGCGCATCGCGTCTGCGTGTCGTGCCGCGAAGCGCGCGGGGTGTGATTTCGTGAAGACCTCGACGGGGTTTCACCCGGCGGGCGGGGCGACGGTCGAGGCGGTCGGTTTGCTGGCGCAACACGCTGACGGGATGGGGGTGAAGGCGTCGGGGGGGATTCGCAGCCGATCTGACGCGATGACGATGATCGAGGCGGGGGCGACGCGGCTGGGCTGCTCGGCGAGTGTGGCGATCGTCGAGGGCGAGTAGGCCGCTTTAAAACGCGGTACGCAACGAATCCCTCGATTAAGGCATTATCTGCTTGTCAGGCGGGTTTCACGCGGGCAAGATATGGGCTGTCGGGTGCTGTTTGCACCATGAAATCGAGAAGAGAGAGGAGCATTCCGATGCGTATCACGCGAGGGGTTCTGTCTGCGGTTGTGCTGTCGGTCTGCGTGGCGACGGCGGCAACCGAGAGCCGAGCCGACGTGGAGTATTCGGGCACCTGGAATAACACATCGTTTGATACGTCCGGCGACGCGTACTTTGAACTGGACCTGAACACGACCGCCGGCACGTACGAGATATTGATGGACCTGGACGGTTTCGTGTTCGCGTTCGTCGATCCCGATCCGTTCACGCTGACGGGCACGCTGAATCCGGACGGCAGCGCCGTCATCAGCGAGCTCGGCCACCCGCTGTTCGGCGACGTGACCGGCACGGTCGACGGCCTGGGCCTGATCAACATCACTGCGGCGAACCTGCCTTCGCCCGGTGCCGGCGATCGCATCGCGGGCGCGACGATCACGGGTTTCTTTACCGATTCGGTGATCAGCCTGGCTTATACGATCGACTTCCAGCCGCCGTTTGTTACCACACCGATCAACGAGGGTGACGAGTTTGCGCTGGGGACGATTTTTGCGGAGGTGCCGGAGCCGGCCTCGGCGGCGCTGCTGCTGCTGGGCGGGCTGACGCTTGGGCGTCGCCGCTGAGCGTCGTATTTCCGTGATAAAAGACACAGGCCCACGCGTTTGCGTGGGCCTGTTTGCTTGATGGACACTAGAGGTGCGTGGTTTACACGCCGACGGGCATGCCGCTGAGCGTGCGTCCGATCGACTCGGCCACGCGCTGCATGGTGGGCATGATCTCGGTAAACGTGGCGGGCGTGAGCGATTGGGCGCCGTCGGTGTAGGCGTGCTGCGGATCGGGGTGGACCTCCAACAGGATGGCGTCGGCGCCGGCGGCGATCGAGGCGTAGGTCAGTGTGGGGACGAGGTGGGCGTGGCCCGTGCCGTGCGAGGGATCGGCGGCGATGGGCAGGTGGCTGCGCTTGTGGACCTCGGGGATCGCGGCCAGCGAGAGGGTGTTGCGGACGTGGTTCTCGAACGTGCGGATGCCGCGTTCGCAGAGGATGACGTTGGGGTTGCCGGCCTCGAGGATGTACTCGGCGGCGAGCAGGTATTCGTCGAGCGTCATCGCCATGCCGCGCTTGTAGAGCACGGGTCGGGGCTGTTGGCCGACGGCCTTGAGCAGTTCGTAGTTCTGCGCGTTGCGGGTGCCGATCTGCAGGCAGTCGGCGTATTCAGCCACGAGTTCGACGTCGCTGGGTGTGACCACCTCGGTCACGATGGCTAGGCCGGTCTCGTCGCGCGCCGCGGACAGGAGCTTGAGTCCCTCTTCGCCGAGCCCCTGGAAGCTGTAGGGGGTGGTGCGCGGCTTGAATGCGCCGCCGCGTAACGCCGTCGCGCCGGCGTCGCGAACGGCGCGGGCGGTCTCGAGGATCTGCTGCTCGTTTTCAACGCTGCAGGGCCCGGCGATCACGGGCACCGCGGTTCCGCCGATCACGCACGCCTGACCGATCGCCACCTCGGTACGCTCGGTCTTGACCTCGTTGCTGGACAGCTTGTACGGCGCGAGGATGTTGACGACTTTCTGCACGCCCGGCAGCGTCTCGAAGACCTCGCGGTCTTTCTTGCGGTCGTCACCGATCACGGCCACGACCGACAGCTCGGTGCCCTTGATCACCTGGTCTTTCAGGCCGATCTCCCGGACGCGCTCGACGACGTGGTCGATCTGCTCGGGGGTGGCGTTGGGTTGCATCACGACAATCATGTCACGTCTCCTTGTGGCCGCGCGGGGCGCGCCGATCGGGCCCGGGGCGGGCGGTTCTAGTATTGATTCGACCATTTGCGTCGTCTTTCCATGAAAAAACCCGAGACGAGTGGCTCGTCTCGGGTGTCGGTGTTGCAGGAACCGAATGGATCGGGGGGTTACTTCCTACGCCGTACAGCGACCGGGACGGGCCTGGGGCCGCCAAAAAATCGCCACACGAAATAGAAGAAACGGGTCAACATGCTGAAGGACATTATGACCGCGCATCGGAGCCGGTCAAGCGGAAATACAAGGGTGTTTTGTTGATCGCCAAGGATGGAGCCCGATCGGTGATTTTATGCGACGGAGCGGTTTCGGTGGGCCGCGATGTGTTGGGCGATGAGGTCGAGCAGGCTTTTTCTGTCGATGGGTTTGCAGGCGTCGTCGTCGCAGCCGGCCTCGATGCACTCGTTGCGTGCGCTTCGAGGCACGCGTTAAAGACGATTGGCTTCATGCCGATCGCTCCATGCGTGACGTCCCCGACACCCTCGCTACGATCTGTTTATTTATCGGCAAGGTGTCTGCGTGCTCAAGGCAACATGTATTTTCAATGTCACAAACACGCTGGAACTGAGCTGACGCAGATAATCGGTAGAGATGACGTGTTGGATTCAGATCGCGTCATACGCATGCCCGATTGGGCAATAGCCCCGCCTGGACTCGAACCAGGGACCTAGCGATTATGAGTCGCGTGCTCTAACCGACTGAGCTACGGGGCCGATGAGTCGGTGATTATATCGGCAAAACGTTTTCGGGCATGATCGGCTCGGGCAGGTCGTCGATCCGCACGGATTGTTCGATGTCGTAGGGGCCGATCGCGGTGCGGCGCAAGGCCGTGAGGTAGCCGCCCGTGGAGAGGATTTGGCCGATCTGTCGGGCGAGTGATCGGATGTACGTGCCCTTGCCGCACGCGATGGTCAGCTCAAGCGTGGGCCAGCCGTAGCGGCGCAGCTCGATCGAGTCGATGTAGACGGTGCGCGCGGGCAGTTCGACGGCTTCGCCCTTTCGTGCGAGCTTGTAGGCGCGTTGGCCGTTGATGTTGATGGCGCTGTAGGCGGGGGGCGTCTGAGAGATGGAGCCGGTGAGTTGGTCCAGCGCCTCGCGGACCTGTTGTTCGGTGGGTGGGGTGGCGACGTCGACGGGCTCGGGTTCGCCCTCGGCGTCGTCGGTGTTGGTGAAGGCCGACAGGTCGACGGTTGTGTCGTAGACCTTGGTCAGGCCCATGATCTGGTCGACGCACTTGGTGGCGTTGCCGAGGCAGCAGATCAGCACACCCGTGGCCAGCGGGTCGAGCGTGCCGGCGTGTCCGGTCTTGCAGTGGCCGGCTCGGCGGCGGACGCGGCGGACCACGTCCATGGAGCTCAGGCCCAGGGGCTTGTCGATGACCAGCAGGCCGTGCAGATCGTGGCGTCGGTACTTCAAATGGCATCCTTTACAGGTCGCTGGACCACGTTACGATACACCACCTTGGCGATTTCGGCGCGACTGGAGCGGTGTCCGAGCGGCTGAAGGAACACGACTGGAAATCGTGTGTACGGGTAACCGTACCGTGGGTTCGAATCCCACCCGCTCCGCTTACGAATAAACGGCGACCCAAATGGGTTGCCGTTTATTCGTATCTGGATTGTGTGATTCGAACCCACGCGGCCGGCTCCGGCCGGACGCAACGTGGGTTTGACGCCGCAGGCGCCGCGAGGTCCACCGAGCGAATCCCACCCGTTTCATTTCACTAAAACGACGACCCGCGGGATCGTTTCTTAGTTTTCGGGGGGCGTCTAAGCGATCGGTGCCTGTGAATCGTTGCTCGATACGGACGTATCGATCTGAGGCGAGGCGTTAGTCTGATCGTCCGGTTCGCGGTAGCCGAGTTCGGCGAGCAGGTCGCCGCCGATTTGCGTGACCCGTTGGAGGTCTTCGCTGGACAGTTCCTTCCATCGGCCACGCCCGTCGAACAGGGGTTGGTTGATCTGCCAGTTGCGGTGTTCGTTGTGGGCTGCGCCTTCTTTTGTGGAATTGGGCTTGCGGATCGTTTTCGCGTACCAGCGCTTGGGCTTGGTGTGGTACGAACGCATCTCGGCCTGGTAGGGTTCGCCGATGTGGGCGAGGATCCGGCGGACCGTGGGCTCGAAGTCGGTCACGAGGTCTTCGTACTTGAATCGCAGGACGTTGGGGTGATCCCAGTAGGGGCGCGAGGCCTCGTTGTCGTCGATCCATCGCTGGATGCCCTGCTCGGCTGAGCCGGTCCGCGCCTGAATTGAGCGTGCGACGTCGCGTCCGTCTCGCAGGATCAGCAGGACTTTTGCTTCGGGCTGCCACCGGAGGATCTGCCCGATCCGCTGGATGTGTCGGGGTGTTTTTTCGATCCAGCGCCGCTTGCCGGCCGCCTCGGCGAGGCGATCGAAACGCCGCATCGCTTGTTGGGAGGCCGCGTGGTCATCGGGCATGGCGCAGCGGCTCTCGTAAGGCACAGCGAAGAGACGGGTGTGGGCGCCGAGGATGGCGAGGATGATCGACGTGCCGCTGTGTCCGCAGCCGACGATGAAGACCGGCGGGCTGTCGATGCGGATACCGCGCAGCGAGCGGCTGCACGCGGCGCGGAGCCGGGTGATCTGATCGTTGGCGATCGCCACACACTTGTTCAGTTTCGATCTCAGTCCCATGTCCCCTCGCTCCGGGAATCGACATGGCTCCGTAAGCACGTATTATATCACCTCCGTTGCGCGGATCGGAAGCGACAACGCGCAGAATCAACCGGGTTCTGTGTCTGGTGGGTGCGTCGGGCCGCGTCTTGCGTCCAAACAGATTCAGTTCGAGTGGGACAGATCTTCCTTCAGGCGGTGGATGCCTGGGAGTGCGCGATGGTTGCGGAAAAACTGGAACGGGTTGGCGGGCGAATCGTGATGATCGACGTGCTGCGCGGCATCGCGCTGGCGGGGATCCTGTTGTTGCATCACGTCGAACACTTCGACTTTTATCGCAGGCCCGATCATCGGCCCGACTGGCTTGTTCCGATCGATCAATGGGTGTGGGACAACGCGTTCGGCTTTATCTCGGGCAAGGCTTTTGCGCTGTTCTGCCTGCTGTTTGGGCTGAGCTACTGGATCATTTACGAGCGCACCGGTGCCCGCGGCGAGCGCTATTTCTTCAGACACTTCTGGCGGATGGCTCTGCTGGCGGGCTTCGGCGCGCTGCACGTGGTGTTCTTCCGAGGCGATATTCTGATCATGTACGCGGTGCTCGGCCTGCCGCTCGTGTTCACACGCTGGATGCATCGGTGGGTGGTGCTCGGCCTTGGGCTGGTATTGATCATCAATCCGTTGAACGTTTATGTCATCGCGACCTATCTGAACGGCGACGGCCTGTACGATTTTCGCTTGAGCTATCCCCAGACAGGGATGGGGCAGTTCTTGCTGGGTGATTCTTTCTGGGAACTGGCGAAGGCAAACTTTCTCTACGGCTTCGAGGCGACGCTGGTGTGGAGTTGGAACGTGGGGCGGATGTTTACTATCCCCGGCTTGTTCCTGCTCGGTGTGTACATGGGCATGACCCGCTGTCTGACCGAGGGACGGCTGCGCTTCTGGTGCGTGGTGTTTGGGCTCGGCGTGCTGTGCTGGCTGGCCACAGACCTGGTCGGGCACGCGTGGGTGGAACAGATCGAGGTGCGGCGCGAGCGTCGCGTGATCGGATCGATCGTCGATATCTACGAGAAGCTATCGGTGTTGGCGATTGGGTTGTCTGCGTTCGTCGTGACGTGGCGACACAACGCGGGGCGGGTGCGGCTGGGTTGGCTGGCGAGCTACGGGCGGATGGGCCTGACCAATTACATCCTCATGTCCGTCATCGGTGCGAGCTTGTATTACGGGTGGGGCCTGGGGTGGTATCGGTACTGCGGCTCGACGGTGAGCCTGTTGATCGGGGTGGGGGCATTACTGCTCCAGATGGGGATTTCTGTGCTTTGGTTGCGGACTTTCAAGCAGGGGCCGCTGGAGACGATCTGGCGGATCGCGACGTGGGGGCGAGGTCGATAGTTGTAAATATATAATTTTCAATATCTTGCGGATAAACTTCCTTTCGGACCTCTTTCTTGAATCCCTTCGATTCTCGCCAGTCATTTCGCAAAATAGGCCGATATCTTCGCATTCCTTTTGACTCTTTCTGCGCTCCGTGTATGTTTTATTTACAGCAAAGCGGGGCGATGCCGGCTGTCGGTCCCTCCAGCCCACTGCTGCAATCAGGCACGAGGATCCTGCGCTTCAGTCTTCGCTGCAGGCATCATCGCGTTGCCAGGATGTTCAACACTCACCTTTGTGCATGACATTTGAGAGGCACTGCATTGCCACAACGCAAGTCAATCCTCGGAACCTTCTGCGCGGCGGTCATCGTTTCTGCAATGCTTTCGGCGCCCGCCCAGGCCTACAACTACGTCACGCGCTGGACGAGCACCAAGACCGACGGCGGCGGCATCAGCCGCGGCGACGCGATCACGGTGACCTGGAGCGTCGTGCCCGATGGCGAGAGCTGGTCACGCGGCGGCCCCAGTGACCTGATCGACTACCTCGACGTGGGTTGGGGCGTGAGTGTTGCCAACCGCACGCCCGATCTGACGAACCGTCCCTGGTGGGCCATGATGAACCGCGTCTACGAGCAGTACGCGCGCGTGAGCGGCGTGACCATGGTGTACGAACCGGAGCAAACCGCCGCCGGCGTGGACACCGGCAAGTCGGGTGACATCCGCATCGGCGGTGTCCCGTTCACCTGGGAGAACAACAAGGGCGGCGTCCTCGCCGACAACTCCTACCCCAACAACGGCGACATGCGCATCGACACCTACCGAGGCTCCAACGGCGTGCCCTCCTGGTGGCACACCAACAACACCGCCTTCTTCAACCTGATTTCCCACGAATCCGGCCACGGCATGGGCATGGGCCACGAAAACTGTGCCGCCTGCGCCGCCATCATGGAAACCCCGCTCAACACCGGCATCTTCGGCCTGCAGTTTGACGACATTAACTTTTTCAATCGCGTCTACGGCGACCCGCAGGAGAAGAACGGCGGCAACGACACCATGGCCACCGCAACACCACTGGGTTCCCTCGGTACGTCCGGCAGCGCAGTGGTTGGCGCTGATTCCAACGATTACTCCGTCAGCGAGATGGACGACGACTGGGCGGGTATCGACGGAAACAGCGACGAAGACTGGTTCCACTTCTCCACCACCGGTCGGACCTCGCTGGACATTGAGATCAAGCCCCAGGGACCGACCTACACCAACGACTCACAAGGCAACGTCAATTACTCGGCTCGCGTCGACCTGAACTGGAAGCTCTTCGATGCCAACGGCACCGAGATCATGCGTGTCGACCGCGGCGACGCGGGCAGCACCGAGCGCGTCTACGACGTCTTCCTCGAAGCGGGCGACTACTACATCGAAATCGACGGCGAGGCGAACCTCAACCAGTTCTACAGAATCACCACCGCCGCCAACGATTCCCTGCCCGACTTCAACAACTACGACAGCGACAAGATCTATCTCACCGACAAGTTCGACGTCGGCAACTCGGGCAACCTCAACTTCCAGCGCGAGCTGACGGGCCGACAGATCCACGGCTTCTTTGACTCGACCTGGTCCGACCAGAACAACACCGGCACCGGCGCCGTCGATATCAACAGCGCAAAGATGTTGCTGCGGACCACGACAGACGGCGACGCGACGGACGACGTAGCCGAAGCGGCGCTGCTGCGCAACTTCGGGCCGCAGCTCGATGGCGGCATCTGGAGCTTCTCGTTCGATCTCGACCTGTCCGGCGACACCGGTTACACGTCTGACAACCTGTTCGCGTTCCTCTTCGACGACAACCCGATCACCGGGTCGGTCGATCCGACCAACGCGACCATGGCGCTGACGTTTGGTCTGGACGGCACGGTCCAGGCCCTCAAGGGCGGCAGCCTGCTCAACAGCGGCACGTTCGGCCTGACCAACCTCGATGTCGAGATCCTCGTCGACGAATCGGGCGGTCAGAACCTGATGGACATCCTGCTCAACGGCAGCCCCTTCGTCACCAACACCGTCGTTTCCATGGACTCGCTGGCGCGCTACTTCGGCTTCGAACTGCTGACCGACAGCGCCAACCCCTCCGGCCTGACCACCTCGGCGTACATCGACAACGTGCTTCTGCAGGACGTGGTCAACCCCGCCACGCTGGTCTACGACGCGGGTCCGTGGAACATCGAGACCTCGTCTTCGTGGAACGCGGGCGTATCGACCTTCTCGCAGTTTGACACCGTGGTCTTCAACGACGGGGCGGCGAACAAGAGCGTCAGCGTCGTGGGTGATCCTGTCAATCATCGCGTCGTGGTCAGCGACATCAGTTTCGATAACAACGATGTCTTTGATTTCTCCGGCGACCGCATCCACGCCGTCGGCGACATGACGAAGGATGGCACCGGCCAGATCGTGTTCTCAAATGAACTGGACGTGGACGGTACGGCGACCTTCAACGCCGGCACGACGATTCTCGACGGCGACGGCAGCAACCTCCATGCGGTCATCAACGGCGCGACACTCATCGTTTCGGCAGGCCTCGACAGCTTCAGCGACTTTACGATCAACAGCGGCGGCACGCTCCGGATGGGCGACGCGACCTACGGCTCAGGCAACCTGGGCGGCGCGGTCATTCAGATCGCGGCCGGCGGCACGCTGGATATCCTCGACGACGGCGGGACGGGCCTTGATGCGAACATCTCCGGCGACGGTGATGTCGATGTGCGTGTCTCGTCCTTGGTATTCAGCGGCAGTCTGTCCGGTTTCACCGGCACGCTGGACCTGATCGGTGGGGATATCCAAATGTCGACAGGGACCGCCGACACTCAGATCGACGCCGACATCACCGGCAGCGGCGGTGTGATCTTCAACGGCGCCGGCACGCACACGCTCAACGGCAACAACGACTACGCGGGTGCGACCGTCGTCCTCGGCGGCACGCTCGCTCTCGGCAACACAGCAACGCTGACCAACACGGATATCTCCCTGGTTTCCGCTGCGGTGACACTTGATACGACGGGCACCGCGACGGGCGGTTTGTCGCTGGGTGCGGGGCAGACGCTCTCGGGAACCGGCAGCGTGTTGGGTGATATCGAGGTGACCAGCGGTGCGGGATTGGCGCCGGGCATCATGACGATCTCCGGTTCTTACACGCAGGCGTCGGGTGGCACGATGACCGTCGTCGCCAGCGAGTTCGGCGTGGGTGACGTGGCGGTCACCGGCGCGGCGCAGCTCGACGGCGGTCTGCACATCAACCAGGACAGCCCGGTCGTATTGGGTCATTATTACAAGATCCTCACCGCCGATAGCGTTACGGGCACTTTTGATCACTCACAGATCACCGGCACCGAGCTCACGCTCACGCCGAACACCGCGGTGGCCGTGCTCTATCTCGACAACGGCACCGACGGCAACGCCGACATCGATCTGGTACGCATCCTGGCGACCTACGAGGGCGACGCCAACGGCGACGGCATCGTCAACCCGACGGACCTGGCTTCGTTGACGCTGAACTGGCTGGGAACCGGTCAGACCTGGCAGGGCGGCGACTTCAACTACGACGGCACGGTGAATCCCACAGACCTGGCGGCCATGACGCTGAATTGGTTGAACAGCGTCACGCTGGTCGACGGCGATTCATCCGGCGGCGGCGGCGTGCCCGAACCGACCGCGTTGGCGCTTTTAGGATTGGGGACCGTTGCCCTGATGCGACGGCGTCGATAATTCGATCGGCGAACAGTGTTACAAACAACAACCGACCCCATCGGGGTCGGTTTTTTACAGCAGTGGATGGCAATCGTGAGGGGTATAGATTACGTGCCGGGCGACTGTGTCATCGCTCGCAGGTACGCGGTGATCGCTTGTGCGCAGGCGTCGCGATAGTAATCCGTATCGTACGGCAGGCCCGCCTCGCGCATCGCCTCGATCTGGCCCAGCGACGGGTTCCACATCGGATAAGCACCGATGATCAGCGCCAGGAGCATGAGGGAGAACTTTCGCGCCGCCTCGATGTCCTGGAAGGGCAATATCTGCACGAGCGTTTCGGACATCGCGTTCCACGTCTCCGTGGCACGAATCTTGAACGACGTGAGCTTCTCGACCGACGCGTTGCGTTCGAGATTGGTGTTCAGCAGTGTCAGCAGGCGCACCATGCGGCTGCGCTGCTGGACCAGGTTCAGATACCGCTCGGTGAAATCGTCGACGCCGCAGGGCTCCGCCTCGAACTCCACCACGAACTCGTCGTACCATTCGCTCAGATCGTTGACGAGGATCTCCAGGAAGATCTCCTCGCTCGTCTGGAAGTACTTGTAGAGGTTGCTGCGTGTGAAGCCCGCCTCACGAGCGATCATCGCGAGCGTGATTTCGTGGTAGGGGACGCTGTCATAGAGGCGGCAGGTTGCCTCGGTGATCGTCTGGACACGGTGTTCGATTTGTTCTTCGGTTCTTGCGCGCTGCCAAGTCACGGCGAGAGGTCTCCGTCGATCGATTCGATGTTGTCATGTGGCGGCAATGGCTCAATCTATAAACCGATAGTCTACCCTGTTGTTAATTCCCAGCATACCCCAATTTAAAGCGTCCATGCGTGAATTGCCTCGATGTTACAACAGATACGATAGCGCGCAATTTCGTAAAATCTCTATGTCTTGCGTTGTTATCTCGTTGGTTGGTGACAGATCGCCGCAATCGTCCGCGTCTTCAGGCTAACCCGCGGCCGCGCGGAATCTTACCAACGACTGGAGGTTAAAATCTTGGAAAAGATTCATTTACTGTTCTGCGTTCTCGGATTGGTGTTTGCTTCCCAGGCCTTTGCAATGGAAGCATATAAGCCCGGTGAGGTGTGGGACGACGCCGAAGGCAATCCGATCAACGCGCACGGCGGCGGGATGCTCTACCACGAGGGCGCCTACTACTGGTACGGCGAGATGAAGACGGGCAAGACCTGGATGCCCAAGTCGAACGCCAGCTGGGGCGGTTCGCGCGTCGATGTGACCGGCGTGTCTTGTTACAGCTCCCGTGACCTGCTGAACTGGAAGCCCGAGGGCAACGTCCTGCCCGCAAACCAGGACGACCCGACCCACGACCTGCACACCTCGAAGGTCGTCGAGCGCCCCAAGGTGATCTACAACCGGGCCACAGGCAAGTTCGTGATGTGGATGCACATCGACTCGATGAACTACGGCAAGGCGAGCGTGGGCGTGGCGATCAGCGACTCGCCCACCGGCCCGTTTACCTACCTCTACAGCATTCGGCCCAACAAGGGGGTCTGGCCCAAGAACGCCGACGAGGCTGACAAACAATCCGACCCGCCCGCGCATTACGTCCGCGACCACGAGAAGGGGCAGATGGCGCGCGACATGACGCTGTTCGTCGACGACGACCAGAGGGCTTACCTTTTCTACTCGGCTGAAGAAAACGCCACCCACCACATCGCCCTGCTCAACGACGACTACACCCAGCTGACCGGCCAATACAAGCGGGTCTTCATCGATCGCTCGATGGAGGCGCCGGCGGTCTTCAAGCGCGACGGCCGCTACTACTTTATCGCGTCGGGCTGCACGGCCTGGCATCCCAACCCCGCACGCTCGGCCGTGGCCGACTCGATCTGGGGCCCGTGGACGGAGCTGGGCAATCCCTGTGTGGGCAAGAACAGCGACGTGACCTTCTACTCCCAGAGCACGTACGTGCTGCCGATCCAGGGCAAGGACGACGCCTACATCTTCATGGCCGACCGATGGAATCCCAAGAACCTCGAGGATTCGCGCTACGTCTGGTTGCCGATCGAGTTCAATGGGGATCGACCCGAGGTCCGCTGGCAGGACAAGTGGAGCACCGCCTGGTTCGACGCTCAACCGTCGCAATAACGCTCAGATCACAAAAGGAACACGATCCGGCACGATCGCTTTGGCGCCTGGGGGCGCCGGGCGGACGCGCCGGTTTTCTGTGCGCGGGCGCGAGCATCACGCGACGGACAAATAATTGAACAAAACGATTAATAGTTGACAATAATTACTATAGACGTATGATGTATTGGCACCCAAAGGAGCGGCCGGAGGGCGCCAGTCATCAGGGTTCACACGAGAAAGGAGCAGCCCCATGACCACGTTGGAAGTGGCCACGCGCCAAACCAAACCCCGTATCGCTCGGATCAACACCGAGCAGGCCGGCGAGTCGTACGAATCGGTTTCCGATGCCGGGCGATCCGCGATCGATCGCGTCCTGTCCGGCGACAGCGAGCGTTACCTGCACCAGGCACGCCAGCAGCAGGGTGAGTGATCGTGACCCGAATCATCGGCGTTGAAACCGAATACGCGATCGCGCCGCTCCCCGACTCGTCCTCCGGGTGGGGCGAGTCGGGGACGGCCGACCTGCTCGACCGGCTGGTTGAGACCGGGGCGCACGGGGCCCGCGCGAGCCTGCCGGCGGTTCGGTGCTCGATGGGCAGGGAGGGCTTCTTCCTCAGCAACGGCGCCCGGCTCTACCGCGACGGGCCCCACGTCGAATACGCCACGCCAGAAACCACCAATCCCGCCGACCTGGTCTGTTGCGTGCTCGCCGGCGAACGGATCGTCAGCGGCGCCCTGCAGCGGTTGTGCGGGCGGGGCGTGTTCTCACCGGCCACGCGCCTCTACAAGACCAGCCAGGGGTACGGCCGGTCGCCCGCGGGCTTCGGCTGTCACGAGAACTACAGCTACCGCAATCACTCCGACGCGTTCCTGCGCGCACTGTTGCCCTTTGTGGCGTCGCGTATCATCTATACCGGTTCCGGGGGATACGCGGCACGCAAGCCGATCCGCTTCACCCTCTCGCCCCGCCTCTACTTCCTCTCGGATCGATCCTGCGGCGGGGACGGGTACTACATGGTCAACGGGCGCGACGAGCCGTTGTCGGACAACGGCACGCGTCGTCTTCACCTGATCGCCGGCGAGTCGCTGTGCAGCCACCTGGGCATGTACCTGAAGGTGGGTGCCACGGGACTCGTCGTGGCGATGGCGGACGCGGGCGTGATGCCCCCGGACCGATTGATACCCAAGGAGATGACGGCCGCGGCGCGCCGGGTCGCCGCCGATCCGGCCTGCTCGATCGCGGTCGCCGATCGAGAGGACCGTGAGACGCTGCGCGCCGTAGACATTCAGCGTTGGTACCTACGGGAGGCGACCCGGCGGATCGATGAGCCCTGGATGCCGGACTGGGCGCCGGAGGTGATTGGCTGCTGGGGCGACATACTCGATCGACTCGAAGCGGGTGCGCCGCAATCGGTGGCCACGCGCCTCGACTGGGCCGCCAAGTGGTGTCTGCACGAGACCCGGTGCCGGGACGCCGGATACGATCCGCAGGACATCCTGAGCTGGGACCGCGACATCACGAGCATCGCACGCTGTGTGCAGGTCGCGCCCTACACGATCGACAACCTGAACGCGAAGCAGATGGTTGACGACCCGCGTGTGATCGAGAACGTGATCGAGCGCTGGCCCTTGTTTGAAGGCGGGAGCAAGAAGTGGGAGCGGCTGGAGGACGTGTTGAACCTGCGTGCGCAACTGCACGAGATCGACACCCGGTTCTCGGAGATCGGCCCCGACGGGCTGTTCAATCAGCTCGACGCGGCGGGCGCGATGGATCACACGATCCCGCAGGTCGCCGAGCAGCGGGTGCGTGACGCGATGGCCGAGCCGCCGCGTGACACGCGTGCGCTCTGTCGTTCGGAATTGATCGAGCGATTGGCGACACGGAAGCGGCCGCACCGCTATCAGGCGAACTGGCACTACATCCGATACGACGGCCGCCGCGGTGAGCTCCAGATGCCCGACCCGCTCGACCGGAAGATCCGTTGGCGATTGGCGCCGCGACCCGCGAAACGGGCGAGGGGTGAGGCGTTGGATTTCCCGACCCTCAACGAAGAGATCGAGCGTGTTGTCCGGGCCTATCAGACCGCGCACTACGACCGGGCGTACACGCTGTCGCACGGGTTGCTGGCCGAGTGTGAGCGCCGCGCCGCCGAGGACAGGCGGCTGCCCGTGCGGTTGTATCCGTGGGAGCGCGCGATGCGGTACGCGTCGTGGACCGCGGCCCGCCTGGGCCGGAGCCATCCCGAGCAGATGCTCCGCGACATGTACGAACGCTCCATGCACGGTTACATGTCTGTCATCGACCACCTGTTCATCTACCGTCAGATGACGTACGCGCCGCTTCCGCAGATGGAGGTGTGGGTCGAGCGGTCCCGCGAATACAGCGGGCGTCAACTCGACTGTCCCTCCGATATCGCTGAGCCGCTGGGCTTCTGGTATTTGTTCCGCGGTGACTACGGCGAGGCGTTGGCGTGTCTCGAACCGATCGCAGATCTCGGTGAGCGGCTGCGCGGCTCACGCGTACGCGAGAACCTGTTCAACTGTTACCTTCGGATGGGTGACCGCGACGCGGCCCAACGGATGCTGGCAGACATGCGTCACCACGCCCGGGGCCTGTCCGGTTTGCTGGCCGATCACGTCTGGCCCGCCGAGGTGAGGCTGACGCGTGATCCCGACCGGCGCGCCCGCCTGCTCCGACAGGCTTACCGTGTCCACCGCCGGCGCGGCAACCGTTTAGGAATGATTAGGGTTAACCTGATGCGTGCCCGGCTGTGCGATGATTCGGCCGCCACGGAAGGCATACACCGGCAAATCCTTCGCGACGTGCAACACACAACCAGCGTTGGGCGATGCCCCTTGTATCAACGCATCATGCGTGAATGGGCGCGTTGGTGCGGAGACGACGCTCCAGATGAACACGGTGATACGTGGTGGGGATTGTGATAGCCTGTGACCGATCCCCGGGGCAGTTCCAGCCGGATCGGTTCGCAGTTGTGATGCGGGGAACGGGTCGGATGTCTTGGAAGATGACGAAGTGTATAGCTGCACGGTTCGTCCGGCGACTCCGTCCGATCCGTAAGGCGGCTGCGTGTCTGCATCTATAGCGAGAACACGGTCATGAAAATCGATAAAGACTTCGTGCAAGAAAAAGTCAGTGCGTATCATTCGCTACACAAGACGTATGTGACTTACGAGAAGCACCTCGCCACGATAATGGGGATCGTGTGCAAGCGTTTGATGCCCTACGCCATCGTGGAGAGCCGAACGAAGACGATCGCGAGCTACGCCGAGAAGGTCGTTCGCAAGCAACACAAGTTCGACACCGTCAAGGGGTACGACATCACCGATCCCTGCGGCGTACGCGTTGTCACGCAGACGTCGGAAGAGAAGTCGTTGATCTGCGACTACATCGAAAAGAACTTCACGATCGATTGGGCCAACAGCCTCGACCAGAAGTCCCAGCTCAGCGACAAGGAGTTCGGCTACCTGGCGGTGCATTACATCGTACAGATACCCGAAGGGGTCACTTCTATCGAAGGTGTCGGTGTTCCGCCCGATGTCGTGAAAGGCAAGCACGGCTTCAAGGCAGAGATCCAGGTCAAGACGCTGCTGGAGCACGCGTGGTCGAATCCGTTGCACGACCGTCTGTACAAGGTCGCGATCAAGCCGCCGTTCCAGATCAAGCGCGAGGCCGCGGGGCTGGCGGCCACACTGGAGCACGCAGATGAACGCCTGATGTCGGTCGCCGGCGACATCGATTCCTACCTCGGGCACTACGAAGCCTACATGGATCACGATCGTTTGCAGGATGAGATCGATATTCTCAAGGTGGCGGTGGAATACGAGACCGACCTGAGCAAGCAGGCGGCGCTGCGACTGAAGCTCGGCCGATTCTACAAACTCAACAACGATGTAGGCGCGGCTCAAGCGCAATGGGAAACGGTGGCGGACGTCGATTCGTCTTGTCACGACGCGATCCGGCTGGAACTCGGCACGCTGCTGTGTGAGCGGCACCGCCGGTCGGGAGTTCAAACGATCCACGGCGATGGAGAAAAGATGCTCCGGGGGGTGATGCAACATCGGGTTTCGGATCAGGACGTGGAGTCACACGATGCGATACGGACGCGCGCCGAGGCGGCCGCCCGTCTGGGGCGAGAATACAGCCGCTTGTCTGGACAGGATGTCGAGGCCCGGGCGTGTTTCCAGAGGGCGTTCGAGTTGGACCCCGCCAACCCCTACCACCTGTCTGATTTCCTGAGCTTCGAGATGATCTGTGAGCAAAAACCCGTGATCAAGCGTTCGATGGTGCCTTACATCGAACAGGCGATCGCGGTTTGTCGCAAGCACGTGACCGTGGGGATCGAGCAACCCCGTGCGCAGCTTACGATGGGGCGGTTGCACCTGTTGATCGATGACCTGCCGGGCGCGATGGATGCCTATCTCAAGGCGGTGCGCGTTCTTCTCAAGCTCAGCGTGCACCGTAGCATCGAGGCGATCGATGACGAGGCCCGATTCATCCAGGCGATCCGCATGGGCCAGGAACTGTCGGACGAACACCGACAGGTGCGTCAACTGCTCCTGCTGGCGCGCGCCGCTCGGCATCGGCAACAAGGCCAACCGGTCGATTTGCAGGAAGCGGTCAGCGACGAAGAAAGCCTTAAAGAACTCGGATCACCGCGTCGCACGCTCATCATCGCCGGCGGTGCCGAGTCGATGCCTAAAGAAGTCACAGAGAAACACAAGAACGTCGTGAGTTGGGCCCTGGAACACACCGACGGTCTGGTGTGTTCCGGTGGGACACGCGTCGGTATCCCCGGTCTCGTCGGTGATGTGGCAGAAGAACTGAACAAGCAGCAAACCAAGCGGTTTGATCTGGTGGGATATGTCCCCGAAAGATACAGCGAGGAAAGCAGTCCCGACCGCGATCGATACGACGCGATCATCAAGACCGGGGGCCTGGACTTCAGCCCGTTGGAGCCGATCCAACACTGGGTCGACATGTCACACCTGGGTTGGAAGCCCGGTGACGTGCGCGTGCTGGGTATCGGCGGCGGAGACATCGCGGCGATCGAGTACCGCCTGGCCTTGGCGCTGGGCGCGAAGGTCGCGGTGGTGCCGGGCAGCGGCGGCGCCGTCGACCGGCTGCTGGCCGACCCGGAGTGGGCGGATGACGCCGACCTGGTCGCGCTCCACGAAGAGGTGCACGATCCCAGCACGCTCCGTGCGTTCGTGCGACCGGCAACAGATGATATTGAGGATATTGAAAAGCTCGCCGAGATCGTGCACGAGAACTACCTGAAGAGCAGTCCCTACTCGGCCATTGATCCATCCAGGGCGAAGTATGTTGATCTCCGCGATGACCTGAAAGAATCGAATCGTCAGCAGGTGCTCTACGCCCGAGAGATCCTCGCGAGCGAGGGTTACGTCCTGAAGGCCGTTGCCGATAAGGATCAGATCGTCATGCCGGAGTTCGATGAGGACGAGATTGCGCGCATGGCGGAACTCGAGCACGGGCGATGGAACGTCGAGCGATTGGCTGAGGGCTGGAAGCCCAGCAAGGAAGACACGAAAAACTTCAAACACATGACACATCCCAGTCTCATTTGTTGGGAGGAGCTTCCGGAGGACATCAAGCGGTATGACTTTGACGCGATCAAGAACTACGCCGTCGTGCTGAAGGAAGCGGGATACCAGATCGTAAAGAAAGGCAGTGCGGGCGATGGATAAACCGCTGGTGATCTCGGTGAAGACACTCGTGCGTGATGAGGACGGCAGGTACCTGGCGATCCGCCGGTCGCCATCCAGCAAGAACAACGCCGGTCAGTGGGACCTGCCCGGCGGCAAGACCGATCCGGGTGAGGACGTGTTGGAAGCGCTGGCACGCGAGGCAAGAGAAGAAACCGGTTTGGAGATCAGGCCCCACACGCTGGCCGGCAGCAGTCAGTCCGAAGCCCCCACGCGCGTCATCGTCTACCTGATCCTGCTGTCAGACAGGGTCGGCGGTACGTTCGCGCTCAGCGACGAGCACGACGATTACCGCTGGGTCCAGGCGAATGAATTAGCGGAATTGGACTTTTGTGAACAGTTCAAGCCGATCACGGATCACTCGGAGAACTGGTGGGTCTGATCTTCCAGCGTTGAAAAACGTGTGTCGTGAGATGAGGGGAAAGTGAAAGTATCGCGTGTGTGATCGGTCAGTCTCTTTGTTCGTCGAGTGTTTCGACGAGCGCTTCCCGCCACGCCCTGCCCTCGTCGGTGAGGTCGAGGCCGTCGGGTCGGTCCTGTGCAAATCGCGCGATGAGGTTCAGGGGGATTGCGGGCATCTGTCGCTTGCTGAGGGGCCGCGTGAGCAGTGTCCTGGTCTGGTCGAGCCCCGTGATCACGTCGTCTCGCACCACGCCGACGCCGTGTCCGTCGCGTACGTACTCGATGATCGTTCGCCACCCGCCGGTCTGGATGTGCAGCTGCGGGCGCGACGAGGCGGCGTGATGGAGCAGTGCATCGTCGA
>JANQJT010000074.1 GCA_028281485.1 Phycisphaeraceae bacterium | reverse complement strand
CCTCGTCATCCTCGTCGGCGCTATCACCGACAACGGCGTCCTGCCCAAGCTCGCCGCCATGTTCGCCGACAACCTCATGATGTACGGCGGCGGCCTGCTCGGCGTGGCCGTCGTGCTCGGCCTGATCGGCATGTTCGTCGGCAAGGCCATGGACAAGTAAACCGACGCGCGCCCCAGCCCCGCGTCGCACATCGACATGACCCTCACCCCCTTCGGTAAACGCGAGTGGATCACGGCCCTGTTCGTGGGAGCGATCCTGTCCATCGGCGCAGCGATGCTCGGCTGGTGGCCGCTCATCGTTCTCATCATCCTCGCCGAGCTGCCGATCCTCTGGTTCTTCCGCGATCCGCCACGCATCATCCCCAGCATCAAGGGTCAGATCGTCAGCCCCTCCGACGGCAAGGTCACCTCCGTCCACACCCTCGACCGCTACGAGCCGTTCGACGGCCCGGCCGTCTGCGTCCGCATCTTCCTCAGCGTCCTCAACGTCCACGTCAACCGCGCCCCGCTGCACGGCCGCGTCACCGACATCACCCACAAGCCCGGTCAGTTCCTCAACGCCCTCAAGGCCGAGTCCGCCGAACTCAACGAATCGGTCACCGTCGTCCTCCAACACCCCCGCGAGGATCGCCCCGTCGCCGCCGTCCGCCAGGTCGCCGGCGCCATCGCCCGCCGCATCGTCTGCGCCACCCACACCGGTGACATCCTCCAACGCGGCCAGCGATACGGCATGATAAAGTTCGGCTCCACCACGGAACTTTACCTCCCGGCGCCCGACTATCACGAGGTACACGTCGCCGTGGGCGACACCGTGTTCGGCGGACAGACCGTGCTCGCGACCACGCCGGACGAGCCGCACCATGCAAACGGTTGAGATCATCCCGATCGTCTTCGTCGGCATCCTGGGCTTCATCGCCATCTGGCTGCTGGTATGTCGGCTCATCTCTTCGGCCTCCGGATGGCACATCCTCGGCCAGCTCTACCCCGATCACGACCCGCCCGCCGAGCCGCTCTGGGAAACCCAGTCCGGCCGCATGCGCGGCGCCCGCTACAAGGGCTGCCTCACCCTCCACACCTCCGTCCGCGGCCTGCACCTCCGCGTCCACCCGGCCCTGTTCATCCCCTGGTCCCACATCACCCTCGAACCCGCCACCGGCCCACACAAAAACGACATCGGTCCCGATCAGACCCTCATGACCTTCGCCAGCGCAACCGACATCCCCCTCCGCATCAACCAAACGCTCGGCCAACGCATCGCGCAGGCAAAAACCGGAACCTGATTCAATAACACGTTGATGGGGAAACCGATCGCAACCGATCAGTTGTTCGACAGCGCCACCAGCTGATGCGCCACGCTCACGTCGTGCGTGCGCTTCTCCACCTCTTCGGTGTTGCTCATCGGCAGGCCCTCGGCCTCGTCGAGCTGCATCCGGGCGTCGCCGGCGTCGATCTCGTCGTCCGCCCACGCCTTCTCGCACAGCAGCGTCAGCTTGCCGGCCTCCATCTGGGCATACCCGCCGTCCAGTACGAACTGCTTCGCGCCGCCGTCGGCCAGCTCCAGCGTCAGCTTACCGATACCCAGCTGCACCAGCATCGCCGCACGACCCGGCGCCACGCCCATCTGCCCGTCGTGCGCGGGAAGGTCGGCGTACGTCACGTCGGCACTGAACACCGCGCGTTCGGGGGTCACCAGCGAGCAATGAAATGTGTTGGCCATGGGGCTGCTCCGGGGGCTTCATGCGAGACGGCACATTGTAGGCCGCCGCCCAAACGGGTCAATGCGGGGCCAAAACGCCGTTTTCAAGCGTCAGCGACCGGTCCGCGCGCTCCGCGATCGACTCGTCGTGCGTCACCATCACGATCGTCTGACCCCCGGCGTGCAACTCGGCGAACAGGTCCAGGATCGTCAGACCCGTCGCGCGATCCAGGTTACCTGTCGGCTCGTCCGCCAGCAGCAGGTCCGGCTCGTTGATCAGCGCCCGCGCGATCGCCACGCGCTGGCGCTCGCCGCCGCTCAGCTCCTTCGGCTTGTGCCTCAAGCGATCCGACAGCCCCAGCCGCTCCAGCAGCGCCCCGGCCTTGTCGCGCAGCTCGCGCCGCCGCGGGCCGATCATGCCCGTGATCATCGTGTTCTCCAACACGTTCAGCTCGGGCAAAAGGTGATAGAACTGGAACACGAAGCCGACGTGCTGGTTGCGAAAGCGGTCGCGCTTGGCGGTCGACAGGCCCGCGTAGATGTCGCGGTCGTTGAAGTGCACCGTGCCGGTGTCCGGCGTGTCTAATCCGCCGATCAGGTGCAGCAGCGTGCTCTTGCCCGAGCCCGACGCGCCCAAGATCGCCAACCACTCGCCTTGGTGCACCGACAGGTCCACGCCGCGCAGCACGCGCACGTCCTCGCTGCCCATGCGGTACTGCTTGTGGAGGTTCTCCACGCTCACCGAGACGGATTGGACCGACGTGTCATTCATATCGTAGCGACTCCACCGGATCGACCCGCGCCGCCATCATGGCCGGCAGGATCGCCCCGCACACCGCGGCCACCACCGCCGCGACCGCGATCACCCCCACCTCCGTCGGGTCCAGACGACTGGGGATGTTCTCAAAGAAGTACACCCGCCGATCCCAGATCACGATCCCGAACGCCCGGCCCAGCCACGCGTGCAGCTCGTTGATGTACGTCACGATGAAGTACGCGATCACCGTGCCGAGCGCCGTACCGATCGCGCCGATCACCCCCGCGTACACCAGGAAGATCGACGCCACGCCCATCCGCGACGCGCCCAACGCGCGAAGGATGCCGATGTCGCGCGTCTTCTCCAGCACGATCATGTAGAAGATCGCCAGGATCAGCAGGATCGACACCACGCTGACGATGCTGAACAGGAACGTCATCAGGTTCTTCTCGTTCTCGACCGTGTCCAGCAGGTTGCGCAGCTTCTGTCGCCACGTGTAGATCGACATGAATGGCTCGGGCGGCAGGTCCGGATGCGCCGCATGGAACGCCGCGTACCGCTTGGCGATCGCGTCGCGCAGCTCTTCTGCCGACACACCGTCCACCGCCCGCACGATGATCCCATAAGCTCGCGCCGGCGCCGTGCCGATCACGACCGTCGGATCGTTGGGATCGACCAGCTCGGCCTCACCCATCAACAGCATCTCCTGCAACACGTCGAACGGCACGTACACGCGCTTCGAATCCATCTCGTACCAGCCGGTGTGAAACTCGTTCACGGCGGCAAACACGCGCGGCTTGGGATCGACCACCGCGCCGCGCTCCGTGATCGGCAGCACCGTCAGCGACATCGGCTCGCCCATCCACGGGTCCCAGATCACGTACTTGCCCTCGTCGTTGCGACGGTTGTACGGGTTGACCTCCAGCCCGACCACCATCGGCGGCACGTCGGCTGAGCGATCACCCTCGTGCTTCGGCGGGGCGGTGAAGTTCATCGCGTGCGACGCCGGGTCCGTCCCGTTGTAGTAACGCTTGATGATCTCCAGGTTCATCCGGCCGATCCGAATATCGCGCATCCGATCCTGCACGTCCTCGATTTTCTTGCCGATGCGGGCCCGCGCGCTGTCGCTTGCGCCGTCCAGCTTCTCGTACAGCGCCCGTTCCTGCTCGACGAGTTGATCGAAGCCGTCCATCGCCGCATCCGACTCGGCCAGGTGTTTTTCCAGCGATTCCCGGGTCCAATAGATCGATTCGCCGTAGCTGGTCACGCGGGCCAGCTTCTGCGGATCAACACCCACCACCTGCACCACGATGTTCCGGTTGCCGCGCGTCTGCAGCATGCCGAACGTCTCGATCGTCGCCACCGCCGCCTTGGCCTCGGGCATCGCCTCGATCGCGTCGATCAACTGCTCGTAATAGACAAAACCCTCCGGCCCCGTCTCCATCTTCACGTCGCCCATCAGCTGCGTGCCCGCGCCCATCAGCAGGCTGTGAAACCCGCCCATGATGCTGATTACGATCACCAGCATCGCCACGCACAGCGTCACCGCGATGATCGCCAGGTACGGAATGATCTTCCGGCGCAGGTATCGGAATGTCAGCAGGACCTTGTACAAGGATCAGCCGTCCTTCGGGCGCATCAGCGGGAACAGGATCACGTCACGGATCGACGGGCTGTCGGTCAGCAGCATCACCAACCGGTCGATGCCGATGCCCAGGCCGCCCGCCGGGGGCATGCCCACCTTCAGCGCCTCCAGGAAATCGCTGTCCATCGCGCGGAACGTGTCTTCCTCTTCGTCTTCGCCGGCAAGCTGCTGCTCGAAGTTCGCCCGCTGCACCGCCGGGTCATTCAGTTCGGTGTACGCGTTGGCCAACTCCATGTTCGCGATGAACAGCTCAAACCGCTCGGCGATGTCGGGCTCGTCGGGCTTGCGTCGCGTCAACGGACACAGACTCGCCGGGTAATCGATCACGAACGTCGGCTGCACCAGGTGCCGCTCGACCGTCTCCTCCCACACCTCGTTCAGCAGCAGGTCCGGGTCCTTCTTCTCTGCGTCTTCGAGGTTCAGCTCGCGCGCCTTGGCCAGCACCTTCTGGCGATCCGACGCGGCAAAGCCGTTGTGCTCTTCGAACAGGTCCAGGTACTTGGCGCGACGGAAATCGCCGTAGTCGATCGTCAGCTCGCCGAACGGTAGCTGGAGCGAGCCGAACAGCGTCTGCGCCAGGTGCTGGATCAGTTGCTCGGTGTGATCCATCACGCTGTAGAGATCGCCGAACGCCTCGTACAGCTCGAGCATGGTGAACTCGGGGTTGTGCGAGCGGTCGACGCCCTCGTTGCGGAAGTTGCGGTTGATCTCGAACACCTTCGGCAAGCCGCCCACCAGCAATCGCTTGAGATACAGCTCGGGCGCGATGCGCAGGTACAGCTCGATGTCGAGCGCGTTCATGTGCGTGACGAACGGCCGCGCCGCTGCGCCGCCGGCGATCGGCTGCATCATCGGCGTCTCGACCTCGAGAAAACCGCGGTCCGTGAAGAAGTCGCGCGTCGCCTTGAGGATTCGGCTGCGCTGCAGCGTCGTCTGCATCACCGCGGGGTTGGCGTACAGGTCCACGTACCGCTTGCGGTAGCGCAGCTCAGGGTCCTTCAGGCCGCTCCACTTCTCCGGCGGCGGCGCCAGAGACTTGCAACCCATCACAAACCCCGCCTCGCCCTCAGCCCACACCGTGATCTCACCGGTCTTCGTCTTCGCCAGCTTGCCCTCGACCACCACGATGTCGCCCAGGTCCACAAGCTTGGCCAGCTTCATCATCGGCTTGTCGACCGCGCGCTTGTTCACCGCCACCTGCAGGTCGCCCGTCGAGTCACGCAGCGTCGCAAACACCAGCGAACCGATGTCGCGGTGCAACACGATCCGCCCGGCCACGCGCACGGTGGGGCGGGTGTCGCTTTCCGGATCGGCCTTGGCCGCCTCGTCCGCCGCCTCGTCGTAACCAGCCAACGCATCAGCCAGCGAGATCAACCCATCGACACGACTGCCGTACGGATCGACACCCAACTCGTCGCGAAACCGCTCGAGCTTCACCTGGCGATCCGCCTCCGGGTTGCCCCTCGACGAAGCGTTATCGGCCTGTTTGTTCTGTGTTTCTGCCATAGGCTGCTCATCGTAGCGGGGGCGGGGTTTACGGCAAGGCGGGTAGGGGGCCGCCCCCTATTTCTACGACGATACGCACCTCGCCTCGTTCGCGGTTAAGACGAGAATATCATGGGTCGATCCATCTAATGAGTGGTCGGGTGAGGTGTTTTGTATGGGTCGACCGTGTCCGATGACCGATGCCTGCCCCTTCTTTGAGAAGGAAGTTCCGGGAAACTCCAGGGCCGTGGACATACTCCGCAGACGCTACTGCCAGCCCGGTGGGGCGGGCTGCGCTCGCAAGCTGGTTCGCGACACCCTCGGCAAGGAGTTCGTCCCCGACGACATGTTCCCCAACGACGACCTGTGGGCCCAGGCCATCCTCGAAGCCCAGTTCCGCAAACGGGCGTGATACGCTCCCAAGTCCCACCCACCATCGACCGATCCAATACCTATCGAACCGATCCGACGGTTTGCGATCGCGCCGCTGAATTGCGAGGATACCCCATGACACCCCAGGACCTGTTGGTTGAAAACACACAACCCACGACCCAAGCGAAGCAACCCATGAGTCAATCGATCAAACGCATCGGCGTGCTCACCGGCGGCGGCGACTGCCCCGGACTCAACGCCGTCATCCGCGCCGTCACCAAGACCGCCATGTACCGCTACGGGCTGGAGGTCTACGGCATCGAAGACGCCTACCTCGGCCTGCTCCGCAACCGCATCAGCCCACTCTCCGCCGACGACGTGTCCAACATCCTCACCACCGGCGGAACCATCCTCGGCTCATGCAACAAGTGCAACCCCGCCGCCTACGACGCCAACGGCGACGGCAACCCCCAGGACGTCACCGACCGCTGCCTCGAACACGTCAAGGAAAACGACCTGGACGCGCTCGTCTGCATCGGCGGCGACGGCACCATGAGCGGCGCCGCGTTCCTCGTCGAAAAAGGCATCAACTGCATCGGCGTGCCCAAGACCATCGACAACGACATCTTCGGCACCGACATCACCTTCGGTTTCGACACCGCGGTGACGGTCGCCACCGACGCGCTCGATCGCGTCCACACCACCGCCGCCAGCCACCACCGCGCCATGATCGTCGAGGTCATGGGCCGCAACGCCGGCTGGATCGCCCTGCACGCCGGCGTCGCATCCGGTGCCGACGTCATCCTCCTGCCCGAGATCGATTACGACCTCGATGTCATCAGCAACTACGTCCAGGAACGCTCCCGCAAGGGCAAACGCTTCACCATCCTCTGTGTCAGCGAAGGCTCCAAGCCTGTCGGCGGCGAACTCGTTGCCAAGATCGATCCCACCAGCCCCGACCCCGTCAAGCTCGGTGGCGTGGGCTATGTCCTCGCCGAACAGATCCAGGCCATGAGCGGCATCGAAACCCGCTGCACCGTGCTCGGCTACGTCCAGCGCGGCGGCACCCCCACACCCGATGACCGCGTCCTCGGCACACAGTTCGGCAGCGCCGCCATCGAAGCGCTCATGCAGGGCAAGCGCAACCGCATGATCGTCATGCAGGAAAACCGGGTCACCGACATCGACATCCTCTCCGTCGCCAACAAGCAGCGCACCGTCCCGCTCGATCACCCGCTCATCGACGCGGCCCGAGCCGTGGGAACCTGTTTTGGCGACTGAGCGTCGATCTTACCGGACCACCGCGCCGCGCAACCCTGACTCTCGTCTAAACCGGCCATCCGGAATAACCGATCCAAACGGTAGCCGTCTGCATGGTCAGACCTGGAGCGAGACGATGAGCGCACGTTCGCGTTGGATCCATTCCGTTTGCCGCCTGTTCAGCCGGAGTAAGGACCGGTTGAAACACGCGCGCCCGTCGAACGCAACACCCAACAACACGGTGGACCCGCAGCGCCTGCGGAACAGCCTGGCCGTCCGCCAGTCGCTGGGCGAAGCCGAGCTGGCGATCGGACAGCCCGATCACGCCACCGCGGAACACGCGCTGGCGCGTGCCGCCACGCTCGGCGCATCCGCCGACCAGGTCGCTCCACTCTCGGCGCGCGTCGCGCTGATGCAAGCTCAGACCTACCGGGCGATGCGCCTCATCGAGTGCGCCAATCCCCGCGTCCCCGCGGTCCGCCTGCTGACCAACCTCATCCGCCTGTCCGCCGGTCAGCGCACACGCGCCGAACTCGATCTGGGCCAGTGGGTCGCCGAAGCCGATTGCCCCACCGAGGCCGTCACGCTCCGCGCCTGGCTGTGGATGATCGAGGGTCACACCGACGCCGCTCAACGCCTGCTTTCACGCGACGAGATGGAAAACGACCCGGTCGCCCGCCAGCTCCGGCTCACCATCAAGATGCAGACCGGCCACGCAGCCGATCGGCGTGACGTCACCGACCTGCTCCACCGGTTCAGCGACGAGGCGATCACCGACCGCTGGGCGGATTCGCTCACCCTGGGGCAGCGTCGCCAGGCCGACGAAGTGCCGCTGGACCGTGTCGAGCTATTGGCCGTGGAACTGGCCGCCCAGCCGCTTGCGATCCGCACGCTTGTCGAAGCCCAACGCTATCGCCCCGAAGCCGACCGCATCGCGCTGATCCGCCGCGCGCTGCTGCGCATCGTGGATGACCTGCCGGAGCCGCTCACCGCTATCGAGGCAATCGCGCAGCTCGCCCATCTGGCCGGTGACAACGACGACGCCTTCCGCTGGGTCCAGCGTGGTCTAAAGCTCGCGCCCTACAGCGCCAAGCTCGCGCTGCTGCTGAACACCATCGAATCCGATCGCGACACCAACACCGCCCGTGGCATCAGCGGCCGCTCCGCTCTCGAGCACGTCGCCGAGGCCCAACCCACTTGGCCCGACGTCCAGATCGCGCTGGCCGACCGCTACCGCCGGGACGACCTGCCCGCTCACGCCGTCGAACACCTCTACCGCTGGCTGATGCGCGATCCCGATCAGCCCCAGGCAACCGCGATGCTGAAGGAGATGGCCGCGTGAACCTCGACCAGAAACTCCATCACCAGCGCCTGCTCGACCGCGCACGCCGCCGCGCCGCGGCCGGTCACCACGAAGACGCCATCCGCCTAGTCCGCCTGCTGCTGCGGCGTGACCCGGCCAACCTCGACGCACGCCTCTGTGTCGCGCGCATCCTCCTGGACGCAGGCGAAGCCGGCCCCGCGCTCAGCGAACTCGACGTCGCCGACTGGTACCGCCAGGCCGGCGAAGCCAAACTCTCCCGCGGCGCACAGACCCGTCACCTCATGCTCCGCGCCAAGGCGATGCGAAGGCTCGGCCGCGCCGCCGACGCCCGACGCGTCCTCGAAAGCGTCCTCCAACTCAAGCCCGCCCATCGCGGCGCCGCTTTGCTGCTCGCCGATCTCTACATCGAACTTAACGAATCCGACCGCGCCCTGCCCCTGCTCGAAAATCTCGCCGATCGTTACTGCAACGATCGCCGCGTGCTCCGTCGCCTCGTCGATCTCTACGAAGCCGCCGGCCGATTCGACCGCGCGCTGGCTTGCCTCAACTACCTCGACGCGTCACAGGACGGCTCGGGCGGGTACGAACTGCGGCGCATGCGTCTGCTCCGCCACGCCGGCCGATACATCGACGCAATCGACGTCGGCGAACAACTCGCCGCACAATCCAACGACCCCGTCGTCCACCAGGAACTGGCCGACATCGCCGCCCATCTCGGTGACGCGCCCCGCGCCACGCGACACCTCGCCGCGATCCCGACCGGTGACCGGTCCGCCGACCACACGATCACGCGGGCACGATTCCACATGCGGGCCGGCCGATTCGCTCAGGCCGGCCGACTCTGGTGGAAACTCACCCGTCAATCCACGGGCCAAACCTACGCCGAGGCCAACCTCGCGGTCTGCGCCACCGTCGAACACCGCACCCGACTGGCCGCACGCGTCATCCACACGCTCCGCCAACGCCTCGACGAAACCGAACTGCGGCGCGTCATGGCCGGCGCGTGGTCCGACGCGACGCCCGGCCGCCTGTGGCACCGCGTCGGCAACCGACTCGACCAGGATCAGCCCAACGGTGTTCTTTCGGGTTTGATGCGTGAAGCGGCGGGCGTCTTCGAGAGCCGCCTGGCGCACCACCGCACACACGCCGACGTGCACTACCACCTGGCCGTCTGCCACGAGGCGTCCGGCCTGCGCGGCGCCGCAGCCGAATCGCTCCACCGCGCCCTGGACATCAACCCCGGCTACATCGACGCCGCCCGGCTCCGCACGCGCATGCTCATCGAGGACGGCAACCTCACCGCCGCCAAGGCCCTCTGTCGCGCCACCCGCCAGCGCAAGACCGACACCGACCAACTGCTCGATCTCGAACTCGCCATCGACGTGTTGCGTGGCCAAGGCGCTCGCGCCAACCGCCGCCTCGTCGACGCCCAGCTCTCAGACGAGACGCGCACGCACGTTCTGCAAAACGTCTCCAACCTGCTGGACACGTTGGACCACGCCGCCGCATCGCGATGGTGTCAGCCCGACGAGCCGCTCAGCAACGATCGGGCCGCAGCCGTCGCCGCGTAACCTCAACTCCGCTTGAATTGCTTCTCGAGCTCCCGGATCGTCAGACGCACCGTCGTCGGCCGACCGTGCGGACAGTTGCTCGCGCGCTCCACCTCGTCGCGCCGATTGAGCAACTCACCCAATTCCTCCTCACCCAGCCGATCGCCGGCCTTGATCGCCGCCTTGCAGCTCATCATGTCCAGCACCTCGTGCAACGCCGCTTCCTCGCTCGGCTTGAAGTCATCGTCACCGCACCGATCGATTAGCTCCTTGAAGAACGGCTCGATCTCCACGCCCCGTTCAAACAGCAGCGACGGAAACGCGTGCACCGCGATCGCGCCCGGCCCCATCAGGTCCGCCTCGATCCCGATCCGCTTCAGCAGCGGCGACAACATCTCCAGCGCCGCTTCCTCACGCGACGCCACATCGATCACCGCCGGCGTCAACAGACGCTGACTCTCCAGATCGCCACCCGCCTCGATCCGATCCAGCAGCGCCTGGAACATCACGCGCTCGTGCAGCGCGTGCTGATCGATGATCACCAGCCCGTTCTCATCCTGCGTCACGATGTAGCTGTTGTGCACCTGCAGGATCGGCTTCTGACTCACACCGATCGGATCGGTCAAGCGTGGCTCATCCTCCGTCGCCTGCTCCGACTGCTCGATGCCCAGCTCCGCCTTGACCTGCTGATACACGAAACCCTTCTGGTTCGGGTCCATCGTGCGGAAGTAATCGACAAACCGCTCGACGCTTTCCTGCTCGGTTGTCGCCGGCGCCGCCGC
The DNA here is from genome assembly GCA_028281485.1 of Phycisphaeraceae bacterium. Lineage (GTDB taxonomy): Bacteria > Planctomycetota > Phycisphaerae > Phycisphaerales > Zrk34 > JANQHD01. Next base: position 3,344 of record JANQJT010000074.1, on the reverse strand, counting down.
CTGCTCAAAGGTAAGCCCAGACGCGGCTTCCGTTCCGCCGAGCGTTGCCTTCGGTGTCAGGTCCGCACCCAGCAACCGCTGCCGCAACACGCTGAGCACCTGGCCGTGAATCGCGTTGCCGTTGGCGAACCGCACCTCCGCTTTCGCCGGATGCACGTTCACATCCACCTCGGTCGGATCAACCGCGATGAACAACACGACCATCGGCTGACGCGTCGGCTCGATCAAGCCGCGGTACGCCTCCTTGATCGCGTGGCCGACGTGTCGGTCACGGATCGGCCGACCGTTCACGTAAACAAACTGATACTTCGTCGACGACCGCGCCAGGCTCGGCAACCCCGCCATCCCCCACAGCCCCACGCCCCCTTCCATCGATTCAAACTCCAACATCGCATCCGACAGTTCCTCGCCCACGATCGCCAGGCACCGCCGATCCGCCGGCTGATCGACCGGCAGGTCCAGCGTCTTGCGACCGTTGTGACTCAACACGAACCCCACGTCCGGGTGCGCCATCGCGATCCGCTGCGTCACGTCCGTGATGTGGCCCATCTCCGTCCGCTCGCCGCGCATGAACTTCCGTCGGGCCGGCGTGTTGAAAAACAGGTTCCGCACCTCCACCACCGTCCCCGGCGCACAGCCCGTCGGCTCGGGCGTCGACACGTCCGCCCCCGACGCCTCGATCGCCGCCCCCGCCTCCGCGCCCGACACCCGGCTGACGATCCGCAACCGACTCACGCTCGCGATCGACGCGATCGCCTCACCCCGAAACCCCAGCGTCGCGATCGATTCCAGGTCGTCGGCCTCGGCGATCTTGCTCGTCGCGTGACTCGACAGCGCCAGCGGCAACTCGTCGGCCGCGATCCCGCCCCCGTCGTCCGCCACGCGGATCAGCTCCCGCCCGCCGTCCTCGACCTCGATGTGGATACGCTTCGCCCCCGCGTCGAGGCTGTTCTCGACCAGCTCCTTCACCACAGACGCGGGCCTTTCGATGACCTCGCCCGCGGCGATCTGGTTAACCAGCAGTGCACTCAATCGGCGAATCGGCATGGCGCCATTGTAGCGGACCGGCCCCCCGTCCCCCAATCCCGCGCCCGCGCATAAAGAAGCCCCATGTCGAGGAGGCATTTCGACACGGGGCCTGATCCAGGGCGCAGGTGGTATTGCGGTTAGCGTCCCAGCGAGACGCGGGGTTCATTTGCAGGCGAGTGCGTTCTGCCTCCCACCTTCAAGCCCTTGGATCAATCAAGAAACAGAACGGTTCGATAAACGAGTCCTTTCCGAATCGGGGTCTTCGTTGGGCACGGGAAATATCACATTCAGACCGCGCCGCCGCAATCATTTGCCGCCCAGATCATCTCCCACCGGTCCGGTCGTGACGCCTGTGTGTCGTATACGGTCGCCCGCCCGCCCCCTCCGCTGCTATCATGCACCCATGGCCAATCACACCCCCACCAAGGCGATCTTCCCCGGCACCTTCGACCCCGTCACGCTCGGGCACATCGACATCATCCGACGGGCTCAGGGCCTGTTCGGCCAGCTCGTCGTCGCCATCGGTTCCAACCCCACCAAGCGCGAGCTGTTCACCGTCGAGCAGCGCAAGGCCATGATCACCGATGCGCTGGCCGCCGAAGACATCGCCGTTACCGTCGAGGCCTACGACGACCTCACCGTCGACTACGCCCGACGCATCGGAGCCGTCGCCATCGTCCGCGGCATCCGCAACTACACCGACCTGCAGTTCGAGTTCCAGCTCGCCCTGACCAACCGCGCCGTGGCCGACATCGAAACCGTCTTCATCATGGCCGACGAGCGCTACGGCTTCACCAGCTCCACCCTCATCAAGCAGATCGCCGTGTCCGGCCACACCGAACACCTCCGCAACCTCCTGCCCGCCGCCTCCATCGAACAGGTCGAACGCAAGCTCATCGAAGACCGCGCCTCCATCGAAGCCCTAACCAACGACCAGCACAAGCAGTAAACCCACTTCACCCCTCCCGCACACAACACCATGGACTACCGCGTCATCAGCATCGGCTCGCTCAGCCATCACCCCCTCTGGCCCGACCCCCAGCCCCAGCGCACCGCCCACGCCACCGTCACGCTGATCCGATCCGGTGACAAAAACATCCTCGTCGACCCCTCCCTGCCCGAGCAGGTCTTAACAGCGCGCCTCGCCGAGCGGGCCGGCCTGCCAGCCGAGCAGATCACCGATGTCTTCCTCACCAGCTTCCGACCCGCCCACCGGCGCGGCCTACGCGCCTTCGATCACGCCGCATGGCACATCAGTGAGACCGAACGCGAAACGGTCGGCGTCGCCCTCATCGCCCAACTCGACAAGGCCGACGAAGACGATCTCAAACAGCTGATCACCCAGGACATCGCCGTCCTCAAGCGATGCCAGGCCGCCCCCGACAAGCTCGCCGAGAACGTCGACCTGTTCCCCCTGCCCGGTTACACACCCGGCACCGCCGGCCTCCTGCTCACGCCCGCCGATGCCACCGTCCTCATCGCCGGTGACGCCGTGCCCACCGTCGAACACCTCGAAAAGGGCCAGGTCCTCTCCGGCGCGTTCGACCTCGAACTCGCCCGCGCCAGCTTCGCCGAAGCCGTCGAGATCGCCGACTGGATCGTCCCCGGCCACGACAACCTCACCCCCAACACTTCCCGGCGCCCCTTCTAACCTTTTCCCGAATCCTTGTGTACTCTATAAGCCGACGCTCGCGTCTTGTCTGTAGTCGGCCATACGTATCGATCACCGATCGGGAGCCATCGCCATGAAACGCTATCTGCCCGCTGTCATCCTCGCCGTGCTGAGCACCGCGCTCTACGCCGATCCGTCGCTGCAATACCCCCACACGCCCGTCGAACCCGTCACCGACTCCCTGCACGGGCGCGACATCACCGATCCCTACCGCTATCTGGAAGGCGACGAAGAAGGCAACCTCACCGACCGCGTCGCGCAGTGGACCGACCAGCAAAACGCGCTGACGCGCAGCGTGCTGGACAACCTGCCCGGCCGTGCCCAGCTCGAAGCCCGCCTCACCGAACTGATGGAGGTGGGCTACGTCTACACCCCCACGATGGAAGCCGACCGGTACTTCTACATGAAACGCTCCGGCGACCAGGCGCAACCCGTCGTCATGATGCGCGAAGGTCACAACGGCGAGCCGTGCGTCCTCATCGATCCCAACACCCTCGACGAATCAGGCCTGCTCACCGTCTCCTGGTACACACCCAGCCCCGACGGCAAGCTCCTCGCCTTCGGCACCTATCTCGCCGGCGACGAAAACTCCACACTCCACCTGCTCGATGTCGACACCGGCACCTGGCTGGCCCACGAGATC
>JANQJT010000037.1 GCA_028281485.1 Phycisphaeraceae bacterium | reverse complement strand
CCGCACATCATCGCGCCGCTGGCGGCGGTGGAGAACAAGGCCGCCGTGCGGTAACAGATTCTTTCGATCGATTCTCAAGGCGGAGGCATCTTTGTCTATTCGGGTCTCACGGCCGCGGTCAACGAGCTGGCCAAGAGCGACAAGGGCACGCGACACATCATTCTCTTCACCGACGCGGCCGACTCCGAAGAACCCGGTCAGTACGAGCGCCTGCTCAAAGAGGCGACCGACGCGGGCATCACCTGCAGCGTCATCGGCCTGGGCAAGCCAACCGACAAGGATGCCGACTTCATCCGCGACGTCGCCAAGCGCGGCAACGGACGCATCTTCTTCACCGAGAAAGCCGAGGAATTGCCGCGCCTGTTCGCGCAGGACACCTTCGTCGTCGCACGCAGCACGTTCATCGAGGAAACCACCCCCGCGAAAATCCACCCCGGCATGCTCTCGCTGTCCAGCCAGCGATTCACGCTCGACCGACCGCTGGGCGGATACAACCTGACCTACCTGCGCCCCGAGGCGACCGTCGGTGCGCTCACAACCGACGAATACGAGGCGCCCGTGGCGACGTGGTGGCAGGCCGGCTCGGGTCGCACGCTGGCCTACACCGGCGAGGCGGACGGCCGATTCACCGGACCGATCGCCGACTGGCCCGACATCGGCGATTACTACACCTCCATGGCTCGCTGGGTCGCCGGCCAAAACAACACGCTGCCTCAGGGCGCACTGGTCACACAAGAGGTCCACAACGGGATCGCACAGGTCCGTCTGCATCTCGATCCGCAGCGCACGGCCGAGCCGTTCAACCGTTTGCCGATCGTCAAAACCCTGCGCGGTCGATCCGGGCAGTCGCACGAAAGACTGCAAACCACGATGCGGTGGATCGGACCGGACACGCTAGGCGTGGATCAACCGCTGCGCGGCAACGAGTTCGCCGTGCTCACCGTCGAGCTGGACGACAGCGTGGTCTCGCTGCCCCCGGTCACGCTGCCCTACTCGCCGGAGTTCGCACCGGTCACCGAAGACAACGGGTCGGCGATGCTCGAACAACTCGCCCTCGCGACCGGTGGCGAGCGGCGCGACGTGCTCGGCGCGATCTGGCAGGACCTGCCGAAGCAGGCGTTGATGGTTGAGCTCAGCCCGTACCTGTTGAGTGCCGCGATTTTGCTGATCGTCTTCGAGGTCTTCGAGCGGCGTAGCGGCATGCTCAGCACCCGCCATCGCGAACGGCTGCGACAGCGCGCCCGCGCCGCCGAGGCCGAGGCGGAAGCCGAGCAGCAAGCCCAATCGAAGCCCGCCAAGCCCAGCGCGATCAAGGTCGCCAAGCAGCGGGCCCAGCAGCGCACGCCCGTTCGTGACAAAAAGCCTGCCGACAAGCCCGCCCCCGCCCCGCCGCAGCCGACCGACACCGCCCCGCCCCCCAAGCCCGACGAGACATCCCAGTCGTCGACAGGCTCGATCACCGATGCGCTCAACGCCGCGCGCGACCGCACCCGTCGCAACCGGCGCTGATTGGCATACAATGCCGCGCACCCCACCGGTAGGAGTCCACGGCATGATCATCGGCATCCCCAAGGAAACCAAGTCTGACGAGTACCGCATCGCGCTGATGCCGGTCGGCGCTGAACTGTTGATCGGTGACGGACACACCGTGCTGGTCGAGCGCGGCGCGGGCCACGGCAGCGGCTTCGACGACGAGGCGTACGAGCGCGCCGGCGCAACGCTCTTCGACACACCGCAAGACCTGTACGCGCAGGCCGACATGATCATGACGGTCAAGGAACCGCAGCCCGGCGCGATCCCGCTGATGCGGGAGGGGCAGCTGATTTTTTGTTACTTCCACTTCGCCGCGTCACACGAGCTGACCGCCGCGTGTCTGGAGCGAAGGATCACCGCCGTGGCGTACGAGACGCTGTACGACGCGGCCGGTCGCCTGCCGATGCTCACACCGATGAGCGAGGTGGCGGGCAAGATGTCGATCCAGGAAGGCGCCAAGTACCTGGAGCGCCCGCTGGAGGGGCGCGGCATCCTGCTGGGCGGCGTGCCCGGTGTGGCGCCGGCTAACGTGCTGGTGCTGGGCGGGGGCGTGGTCGGGTCGAACGCGGCGCGCGTGGCCGCGGGCCTCGGCGCGAACGTCGTGATCATGGATATCAACCTCGACCGCCTGCGCTACCTCGACGAGATCAACCCGGCCAACATCTCCACGATCTACTGCGACCCGCACGCCGTGAACCACTACGCCCAGTGGGCCGACCTGGTCATCGGGGCGGTGCTGATCCCCGGCGGCCGGGCCCCGACGCTGATCACGCGCAAACAGATCAGCCAGATGAAGACCGGCGCGGTCGTTGTCGATGTCTGCATCGACCAGGGCGGCTCGATCGAGACGGCCAAGCCCACCACGCACGCCGAGCCGACGTACATCGTCGACGGTGTGGTGCACTACTGCGTGGCGAACATGCCCGGCGCGGTGGGCCGCACGAGCACGCACGCGCTGTGCAACGCCACGCTGCCCTACGCCCGTCAGCTCGCGTCGCTGGGTGCGGACGGTTTCATCGATCAATCCCCCGGCCACGCCGAGGCGCTGAACACGCGGGACGGCGTGATCACCAGCGCACCGGTCGCGCAGACCTTCCCCGATCTGCCCGCGGTATGAGTTGTGTCGTTGATCGAGATCAGCCGGCCTGTTCTTCGGCCTGCTCGGGATAGTTCAGACGGATGAGCTGTTCGGGCATCTCAACGGGGATCACCTCGTGCGAGATCGCATCCTCACCGAGACGGTGGTGGACCAGGCCGCTGATCTTCCCGCCGGGCGGGAACAGGTAGTCATCGACAACCAGGCCCTGCAGGCTGGGCGCCCAGACCCAGTCGACGTCCATCGCGCGCGTCGACGCGTACCAATGGCAGTGGCCGCTGCCGACCAGCCGGACGCACGCGCGATCCAGTTCCGCGATCCACTTGTCGCGCACCGGAGGATCGGGGATCCAGTAGGCGCTGCCGCCGGTGACGACCTCGTCGGGGTTTTGCAGGAACAGCGGCATGTGCATCCACACCGACACCAACTCACCGGCCGCCTGGGCCAGGTCCAGTTCGGCGATGAACCACTCCAACTGATCGGTCTCACGATCCAAGCCGCTGCCCAGCAGCATCGAGTTGATCCCGATGAATCGCCAACCCTGGTGGTTAACACTGAAGCGGTCGTCGAACGTCTGCAGGTAGCGATCGATGAACGCGTCGCAAACGACGGGCTTCTCCTCGCCGAGCGAGTTGCCGACGTCGTGGTTGCCCGGCACGGTGTAGACCGGCACGCCCATCTCGCTCTGCCAGGCCTTGAGGCCGTCGAACATCTCGGGCTGAAGCATGCCGTCCGAAGAGACGTCTCCGGTGTTGATGATCAGGTCCGGACCGATCGCGGCGATCGCCTCCCGCACACGATCACACCGCTGGCGGTCGGCCGGGTTCGCGGGGTCGGCGTGAAGATCGGATATCTGGATGACGCTGAGCGGCAACGCCGGCATACCCATTCCTATCAGAACTGCCCTGTTTTCCGCCTACATAATCGGTCAGTTGCCCTTCCGTGGCAAATCAAAAAAAACGATACTGCAGACAATCAGTCTTCACAGCCGTGTCCAATCCGCATACCCTCCGTACACCGCTTTGGGAGTGTAGACCGCGATGACCGTCTGGCAATTCCTCGTTGACGTGCTGATTCTGCTCGGGGCGGCCCTGCTGATGGGCACGATCGCCGAGCAGCTCCGCCAGAGCGCGATATTAGGTTATCTACTGGCGGGGGCGATCGTTGGCCCCAACGTGCTTCAGTGGGTGGATACCGCCGAGCACGTGCACGCGATCGCGGAACTGGGCGTGGCGCTGCTGCTGCTGTCGATCGGTCTGGAGTTCCGTTTCAAACAGCTCGTGCAACTCGGGCCAATCGCGCTGATCGGGGGCACGCTGCAGGTGTTGATCACGATGGCACTGGTGGCGGGCATCGCCAGCCTGCTGGACCAAGGCCTGGCCGCGTCGGTCATCCTCGGCGCGATCGTCGCGCTGTCGAGCACGGCGTGCGTGCTGCGTCTGCTCATCGACAAGCAAGCCATCGACAGCGTCTACGGGCGCAGCTCGACGGGCATCCTGTTGATGCAGGACCTGGCGGTGCTGCCGCTGACGGTGATCGTCGCGGCGCTGAGCGTGGGCGGTAGCGCGGCTGACGTGGCGATGAACATCGGCAAGACGGCGCTGTTTACCGTCGCGATGATCGGCGGGTTCTACGTGGTGTTCAGTCTTATCGTGCCGCGTGTGTTAAACATGCGGCTGCTGACGCGCAACCGCGAGCTGCCGATCCTGTTGGCGGTGGTCGTGGCGATCGGGTCGGCGTCGGCGGCACACGAGATCGGCATCTCCCCGGCGATCGGCGCGTTCATCGCCGGGCTGATGCTGGCGGGCTCGCCGTTCGCCACGCAGGTCCGATCGGACGTGTCCTCGCTGCGCACGGTGCTGGTGACGCTGTTCTTCGCGTCGGTGGGCATGTTCGCTGATCCGCTGTTCGCCGTGAGCAACGCGCACTGGCTGCTGCTGGCGGTCGTGATCGTCGTGCTCGGTAAGACGCTGATCACCGGCGGGATCGCGCGGGTGCTGGGCGTGCCGTTCGGCGGGGCCATGGCGACCGGCCTGTGCCTGGCGCAGATCGGTGAGTTCAGCTTCGTGCTGGCCACCATCGCCAGCGCCGAGGGCGGGCCGCTCACCGACCGCGTCTTCAACCTCGTCGTGGCCACCACCATCATCTCCCTCATGCTCACACCGTTCTTCGTCAACATCGCGCCGCGTATCACCGACGCGCTCACCCGCGTCTCGGCCGGTGCGGGCAGGTTCAGCCCCGAGCCCGAAGACGCCGACGAACCCCGCACCCACCGCATCCTGTTGATCGGGTTCGGTCCCGCCGCCCAGCAGGTCGCCTCGGCCGTCATGGCCAAGCTCAGCCATCGCACGATCACGGTGCTCGACATCAATCCTCGCAACGTCGAGGTGGCCAAGCAGTTCGGGCTGCGCAGCCACGTGGGCGACGCGCAGCAGACCGACGTGCTCGAACACGCCGGCATCATGCGCGCCGATGCGCTGGTCATCACGATCCCCGACGCCAACGCGGCGCGGCGCATCATCGAGATCGCACGCACCCTCAACCCCAACCTGCACATCCTCGTCCGCGCGCGATACCACGTGACGCGGTGGGAGCTGCAGATGTCGGGGGCGACCGTGGTAGTCGACGAAGAAGAACACGTGGGCAACCGTCTGGCCGAAGAGGCCATCGGTTTTCTCGATCCCGATCAGGCCAAATAAAAAGGCCGAGTCCTTTGCCCAAAGGAACTCGGCCGAACCCTAGTCAACAGGGAACAGGTAGGTAACCATGTGATTTACGAATCGCCGTCGGCGTTGTCGCCCCGGGGGCCTCGCGGCCGGCGCGGGCCGTCCTCGCCGTCGGGTCCGCCGCGGCGGTTGTGATGCACGCGGGGACGGGGGTGATCGAGACGGTTCTCCTTGACGTGGGCACGCAGCGCCTCGCGCTCTTCTTCGCTGAGCTGGCCGTCGCCGTCCACGTCGAACTGCTGCTCGAGCTCGGCGCGACGCTCCTGCATCTTCGCGATGTGTGCCTCGCGTGCCGCGGCACGCTCGTCTTCGTTGAGCTCACCGTCACCGTCGGCGTCAAACTCTTCCAACACCCGGGCGCGATGCTCGGCGTGCTTTTCCTTCCACTCCTCGACCTTCGCGCGGTGCGCCTCCCGGGCGGCCTCACGCTCGGTTTCGCTCAGCTCGCCGTCGCCGTCGGCGTCAAACTCCTCAAGGACCTTTGCGCGGTGCTCGGCCCGACGCTCCTGCATCTTCGCCTTGTGCGCTTCGCGTGCGGCTTCGCGTTCGGTCTCGCTCAGTTCGCCGTCACCGTCGGCATCAAACGCTTCAAGGATGCGCTGACGCTGCTGGGGAGACATGCGACGCGGGGGACGCGGTTGCTGGTCGTCGTCTTGCTGCGCCTGTCGCTGACGTCGCGGACGCTCGTCGGCTTGGGCCACGGCCAGGTCGGCTAGGCAGAAGGTCACCAGCAGGGCCATAGCGATAGCTGTGATGAGTTTCATCGGTAAATCCTTCCTTCAGGGGGTTGGCTTTTAAAGGGCGGAAGGTGGCTCCTTCCGCCCGACACGGCCTCGATCTTGATCGCCCGACCGTGTCTTCACCGGTCTAACGGCAAGGCGGGAAGGATGTTGCAGAAAAGAAATTTAAATATTCGGTGCAATAAGGTCGGTCCGATTATTCGCCGGTGTGGTTGGCGAAGAACCGCTGGGTGCCCTGGGCCTGGATCGCCCCGCCGATGCGGTTGAGGGCGTGGGCGTAGGCGGCGGTACGCATGTCGACCTCGCACACCTGGGCCAGGTCGTAGATGTGGCCGAACTCCGTGGCCATGATGCGCTCGAGGCGACGGTGGATCTCTTCCAGTTCCCAGTAGAAGCCCTGGCGGTTCTGCACCCACTCGAAGTAGCTGACGGTCACGCCGCCGGCGTTGGCCAGGATGTCGGGCACGATGAACGCGCCGCGCTCGTTGAGCGTGGCGTCGGCGTCGGAGGTGACCGGGCCGTTGGCGACCTCGACGATGACATCCGCCTTGATCTTGTCGGCGTTTTCGGCCGTGATGACGCCGCCCAACGCCGACGGCACGAGGATGTCCACGTCCAGCGCAAGAAGCTGCTCGTTGGTGATCGTCTCGGCCTCGATCATCTCACACACGCTGCCCTCGCAGTAGACCGCGGCGAGGCGGCGGGTGTCGTTCTTGTGTTGGATCAGCGAGGGCACGTCGAAGCCGCTGTCTTTGTAGATGCCGCCCTGCGAGTCACTCACGGCCACGACGCGGTAGCCGTCGGCGTGCAACAGTCGCGCCGCGGCCTGGCCGCCGTTGCCGAAGCCCTGCACCACGACGGTGATGTCCTTCGGGTCCCACCCACGTTTCTGCTCGAGCTGCTTGATGCAGTAGTACGCGCCGCGACCGGTGGCGTCACCGCGTCCCAGCGAACCGCCCAGCTCGATGGGCTTGCCGGTGATGACGTCCGGTGAGTGCTTGCGTTTGATCTTGGAGTACTCGTCCATCATCCAACCCATGATCATCGCGTTGGTGTAGACGTCGGGTGCGGGGATGTCGGTGTCGGGACCGATGAAGTCGGCCATCTGTTCGACGAAGCCGCGCGACAACCGCTCCAGCTCCAGCCGGCTCAGCTCCTTGGGGTTGACGGTCACGCCGCCCTTCGCGCCGCCGTAGGGGATGTTCATCACGGCGCACTTGAGCGTCATCCACAGCGCCAACGCCTTGACCTCTTCCATGTCGACCTCGGGGTGGAAGCGGATGCCGCCCTTGGTCGGGCCGCGCGTGTCGTCGTGGTGCACGCGGTAGCCCTGGAAGATCGACAGCGAGCCATCGTCGCGACGCACGGGGATTGACACCTGCATCATCGCCATCGGGTGCTTGAGGCGTTCGAGCGATTCGGCCTCGATCTGGGCGTGCTCGAACGCGGCGTCCAATCGATTCAACGCATCCACAAAGACACTCGACATGGCCAATCCTCTTTGATTTACGGTGCGGCCGACGGCAGGGCATCGATGCGAGCGTCGGCGGGCGTATTAAACGCATCGGCCGTCGGCTCGACAAACTTGATATTACTAATCGTCACATCACCGATCGGATCGCCATAGATTCCCTGCTCCGAAGACCAGTGATAGAAGGTCCACTGGGTGCTGAACAGTACGCCATCGATTTGTTTGTACCCCGCGTAGACGATGGCGTGGGGCTCTTTCTCCGCGGCCTCGGCGCTGGTGCCGTAGGTGACGATGTACGCCATCGCATCGATATGGAGATCCTTGCCGTGGGTGTAGACGATGTACCAGTCATCCGGGGCGTCGCCGACGTTCTCGCCGAACGTCATCCTGGCGGTCAGGCCCGGATAGAGCGGCTCGCCGTCGCGGAACGGCACATCGTCGGCCGGGGC
>JANQJT010000020.1 GCA_028281485.1 Phycisphaeraceae bacterium | reverse complement strand
TCGCACCACCACCCGGCCGGATCACGGTTTGCGTCGATCCCCCGCCACTCTGCCAGGCCGGGGTGTAATCACCGAATTGGCTGTAGCGACTGTCGATGCGGCGCATGTTGCTCGTCAGCCCGCGGCCGGCCGACTGGGCCTGGAAACGGTAGACCAGGTCACCGCTGATCGTGCCGGTGAACTCGCCGGGAGCGCGATACCCCAAGTCACCGCGGAAGCCGCCCAGCCCGGAGACGTTGCCCGTCACCAGCGCGTTCTGGGCGTTGCCGTAGGTATTGGTGACCTTGGCGCTGTTCAGCCCGCGCGAGCCGGCCTGCAGCGAGTTGTCCAGCCGCTGGCCGTTACCCAGCGCGTACTGACCCCAGGCCGACTGACCCGTGACCATCACACCGGCCGCAACCAGTAAACCAACAATCGTGAGGCGTGCATTCATCATCGCATTCCTTAGTCGGGCTATTATACCCCAGCATCGGCCACAATCCGACCTCGCTGGGGACCAAAACGCCCTTTTTGCCGCTCAACACCCGTTTGGATGCCCTCACGGCCCAAACCGTGACCGGTTTAGCAAAAAAACAACGATCCCGTTTTCTATCGGTATGGACGTCGCCGGGGCCGCGAAGTTCGTTTAAACGCTGCCGATAATGATGCGGCTGATCGGCTGGAGCAGGTTCGGGATCAGCTGATCGGTCGCCAACTGCTCACCCCGCACACGCATCGCCGCCAACACGTCCGGCAACTGGTCGATCTTCTCGATCACACCCGGTCGGCGCAGCGTCAGAAAAATGCTCAGCGGTTCCGTGCGGTACCTGTCGTTTCGTACCTGTCCCGGCGTGGTCCGAGCCTTGACCTCGTAGTACACGTGCAGGTCTTGCTCGTCGAGCAGGGTCACGCCGAACGCCGGCTGAACCTCCATCGGCGTCGCGCCCGGCATCTCCAGCAGCCGCATCATCGGTGTTCCGCCGTACAGCGCCTCGGCGATCGCCTGGTGCTGGTTGACCTTGCACTCCAGGTCAAAGCCGTACATCAACTCGATGTACTCGATATCCAGCGGGCTAATCGTCAGGAAATACGGGCTCATCTCCATCACCAGCCGGTGCAGGCGATAGCCCTCGTCCATCGACTCCGGATTCACGCTGCCCGACCGGATCGACTGCTTCCGCAGCGCCAGCCACTGATACGCGCCCTCGCGGCGGGGCGATTCCAGCGCCAGCTCGTCCTGGTACCGCTTGAACCGTGACATCTCCGGGATCTCCGCCCGCACCCGATCGAACAGGTGCAGAACCGTCTCGCGGTCCTTGGGCAGGTCCATCTTCACGGCCAGCTTGTGATTTACATAAAAATCGGTGCACAGCGCGCCGAAACTGGTAGCCATGTTGATACTTCCTTCAGCGGGCGCCGGCTCCCGAACCGCTTGCCTACGCCACGGCGTGATTACTGACCGAAGTATACCCCCTGCCCCATCCCGCGGCCAATGATTCTATGCCGTAGCCGCTGCCTGTGGCTTATGCTAACATTTGGGTTTGGACCTGATCGGAGCGGAGCCTTTAGCCTATGGGCCTCAACGACGCATTACGTGACCTCTACCTGGTCGATCAACAAGTTCGCGGATTGGAAAGCCGGCTCGACGGCGCACGACGTCACGTCCGCGCGCAGGAAATCAAGATCGAACAGCTCACCCAGCAACAGGGCGAACTGACCAATCAGCTCAAGCACACCCAGGCCCAGTCCGCCAACCTCGAAAACGAGATCGCCGGCTCTGACCAGCGCATCGGCCAGCTGCGCGAGCAGATGAACACCGTCAAGACGAACAAGGAATACTCCGCCATGCTCGTCGAGGTGAACACGCTCAAGGCCGACAAGGCCAAGCTCGAAGAGCAAGCCCTGGAACTGATGAGCCAGGTCGAGGTCTTCCAGTCCGAGGTCGAGCATCTCGACAACGCGCTGGCCGAGCAGAACCGCATCAAGGACCTGGCCGACAAGGACCTGGCCGAGCGCACCGGCGAAGTCGGCGAACGCCTGTCCGAACTCAAGGCCGAGCGCGCCGACAAGGCCACACACGTCCCCTCCGATTCACTGGAAATCTTCGACCGCATGGCCGAGACGTTCGACGGTGAAGCCATGGCCCCCGTCGTCGAGGAAGACCGCCGCCGCATGGAGTACATCTGCGGCGGTTGTTACATGTCCCTGCCCGTGGAGATGGTCAACAGGCTCATCAGCCACGACGAGATGGTCCGCTGCACCAGCTGCAACCGCATCCTCTACATCGAACAGGAACTCAAGGAAGCGATGGGCGCCAAGTAACCCGCTTCCCCGGGCCATGCAACTGCTCGTCAACCTTCATTGCGTCTGCTCCGACGATGCCCCGCCTGCCTGCGGCATCGAGATCATCGACGCTTCAAACGACAACACCCTCCACGCGGTCGGCCGCGTCCTCGCAGGCGCCCCTCACCCCGCGCTCGCCCCGTTGATCACGCTACAAACCGCGCTCGAAGACGCAGCCCCCTTTGCCCCCACCCGTCTGCAACTGCACACCACCAGCACCGACCTGGTCGACCTGATCACCACCGAGGCAACGCCCGACTCCCCCGAAGCCCGGGACCTCTACGAGCAGACCCTCATGACGCTGCTGCGCATCGAGAGCTGGCAACTGGGCCCCATCGATCCGGATGACACCCCACGCCTGCTCGAACTGGCCCACACCGCCCTGACCGAGGCCGGCCACGCCACGCCACCCACTCCGACGCCCCCGACTCCCGACTACCCACGCTGGACCGCAACGATCATGACCCACGATCAAGCCGGCTGCCCCAAACCCCCGCGCACCGCTACCGCTTACCCGTTCGGCCCCGACACCCCCGCCGACCTGTGCATCTACGCCGCGCAAGCCGTCATGCGCGACAGCCCCCTCACCTGGGACGACCCCGAGCGCCAACGCATGACCACCTCCTGCGCGCAATGCGGCTGCCCGATCGAGATCAACCGGATCGACAGCTCTGATTGATTACATGCGGAACGCGATGCCGTGATAGGCCGGCGCCACGTGCAGGTCGCCGTACAGCACGTTCTTCGTGCCGTGAAAACTCGGCACCACGAGCGGCTCGCGCTTGGTTTCATAGATCATCTCGTCGGCGTCCCACACCACGGGCACGCGTTCGAGATCAAACGGATGGCCTTCGTTGTCGAACTTCAGCTCCGACCGCGTTCGGTTGGTGACTTCCTGGCTGTAGTAGTAGCTGATGCCGCAATACTTAAACAGCATGTCGCGATCACCGGGGCAATGGAACATCGTTGTGATCGGCGGCAGGTACTCACGCAGCGTCACCATCAGCGTCATCCCCTCGCCGCGCGTCGAGACCGGCATGCCCAGCGCGCGCGCCTTGGGGAAACGGTTGCCGTGATCAGAAAGATAGCTGTCCATCGTACGACCGATCATCGCCAGGTTGTTCTGGCACTCGATCCGATCGCTCTTCGCCCGGGCGTCGCTGACGATCGGCAACAGGATCGACAGCATCACAGCCAACGCCGCAACGATCGCCAACACCTCGATCAGCGTCAGCCCCGCCCGGTTGCCATGTGTCAGCCTGTCGTTCATCATCTCGTCGTCGCCCCGCGTTGTAAGATAGGACGTCACATCTACCGCACTGTACGTCTCTAATCGGTTAATATCTCGCAAATTATGACTCATATTCCGATCTCCCGCCACGAAAAGTCGCCTATCCACGCGATTCACTGACATCAAACCACGTGCCGGCGCGTCTTAAAACCGTTGCAGCCCGCTTGAACGAACAGCCGATATCCCAGTACAAAGCAACCGATATGCACACTACTGCCGCACCATCCCGACTCCGCCGGTTGACCGCGCTCGCCATCGTCGCGACCGCGCTGCTGGCCTCCACCGCCACCGCGCAGTCGCTTCAGATCCGACTGGAAACCCTCATCCAGTCCGCCGACTTCGGCGACGCGGTCTGCGCCGTCTCCGTCGTCAACCTCGCCGACGGCATCGCCGTCGCCGCCTACCAGCAAGACCAGTCCCTCATCCCCGCCAGCAACATGAAGCTCGTCACCAGCGCCGCGGCCCTCGGCGTGCTCGGCCCCGACTTCCACTTCACCACACAGATGCAACGCCACGGCAACGACCTGGTCATCGTCAGCGACGGCGATCCGGCCTTCGGCGATCAGCAGCTGCTGCGCGACATGGGCATGAAACTCGAAGACATGCTCGCCCGCTGGGCCGACGCCGCACAGAAAGCCGGCATCACCCACGTCGAAACCCTCGTCGTCGACGCCCGCTCCTTCGACACGCAGCGCGTCCACCCCTCCTGGCCCATCACCGACCTGACCAAGCCCTACGCCGCGCAGGTCGCCGGCATCAACTTCAACAACAACTGCGTCGACATCCTCGGCTACTACACCCGCGCCGGGCAGTCGCCCGAAATCCGCACACGCCCCGTCAACGCACCCGTCATCATCACCAACGACGCACGCTCCGGCACACGCAACGAGATGCAGCTCGACCGCGAGCTCGGCACCAACCGCATCACCGTCAAGGGACAGGTCGCGCGCACCCGCGCCTCGGCGGGATTCATGCCCGTCCACGACCCCGCCCTGTTCTTCGGCCGCGTCCTGCGTGACCGTCTCAAGGATCGGGGCATCACCGTCGGCGACGTCCGCCACGCCACCGACGACGACCACTACGAAACCGGCGGTCAGCTCATCGCCGAGGTCAAGACCCCCCTGGCCGCCGTGCTCGCGCGGTGCAACAAGGACTCGGAAAACCTCTTCGCCGAGGCGCTGATCAAACGCGTCGGTCGCAAGGCCACCGGCGATCCGGGCACCTGGCCGGCCGGCGCCGCCGCCGAACGCATGTTCCTCAGCCGCCTCCTCGGCCCCCGCGCCGCCGGCTTCGTCATCGACGACGGCTCCGGCCTCAGCCGCAACAACCGCGTCACCGCCGAACTGCTCACCGCGCTGCTCTTCGAGATGGACAAACACCCCCGCTTCTCCGACTCCTTCCGCCAGTCCCTCTCCATCGCCGGCGAAGACGGCACGCTCCGACACCGCTTCGGCGCCAAGTCCTTCACCTCAGAGGTCTACGGCAAGAGCGGCTTCGTCCGCGGCGTCGTCGCGCTCACCGGCTACATCGAACGCGGCGAAGACCGACTCGCCTTCAGCATCATCCTCAACAACTACCCCCGCTCCAACACACAGGGCAAACGCGAGATCGACAAGCTCATCTACGCCATCGACGACTTCCTCGCCGGCCGCCGCATGGACCTGGACACCGGCAAGACCACCGCCGCCACCGCCAACTAACCCGCCGCCTCCAACCCCAACTCAATCACACGCAGCTGCAACCGCACCGCCACCTCGATCGGCAGCGCCGCCGCCTCATACCCCGCCATCGCCTCCGCAACGTCCGCCGCGTCCCCCCGCCCCAGCGCCGCCCGCGCACGATTTACCGCCTCGCGAAATCCCTGATACACCACGGGCACCCCCGGAATCCCTGGCACCGGCTCAACCGCCCGCACCACAAACAACGGCAGCTCCGTCACCATGCACAGCGGATCGCCCCCCAGCGACATCACGTACTCCATCGAGTTCAGGTGAAACCTCCCCGCGGTCTCTTCGTCGCCTTGCGCCAGGAAAAACTCACGCATCGCCTCACTGCGCGGCGTCGTCGCAAAGCCCGGCCCGATGTACTCAAAACCCTTCTCTCCCCCACGGTCCCAATCAAACAAACCCAGCCCCGCCTCACCCATCGCCGCCGCGTACTTCTCACGCAGCCCCACCGTACGCTCCACCCATCCGCGCTCGATCAGGTGATACCCGCCCTCGCTGGCCGTCATCCCGTGCAGCGAAACGTGCATCGCGTAAGGCCCGTGCTTCGCCAACAACCCCGCCACCGCCGCGTTCTCCACGCGCATCTGCGGATAACCAAACTCCACGTCTCGGCCAGGCTTCTCCCGAAACTCATTGCGTAAGCACGCCAGCCCGTCCGGCCAGGCATCCATCCACGCTTTCTGCCGCACTTCCCCGTCCGGATTCGTGTGCGGCACGATCACAAACGTGTACCGCTCACACAGCGCCGCCGATTCGGCACCCCCACCACTCAGCCAATCGATTAAAACTAAAAGCGTCTCGCTGCCCACCGGCTCGTCCGAGTGATTCCCGCTGACCAGCGACACCTTCCGAGGGCCGTCGCCGATCACCACGCCCCGGATCTCCCGCCCCGCTTCGCTGCGACCGATCACGGCGCCACCCATGGCACGCACGCGTTCGTTGCGCTCTTCCGGGGGCGTGTAACGATCGATCGATCCGGTCACCAGTTCACCGAGCATCCCCGAAGTGTAGCAAACAATTCCCAACGAGCCGCGACCGTGAGGGAGCGGACGTGTTTAGCCGCGACCCAAAGGGGAGCACGTTGCGACTCACCCAACCTCATCGCTCGTTGACGCTTCTCCCAACACCCGCTCCAGCTGCGCCCCAAAATGGGCCGGATCGTACGACAGGATCAGTTCACGAATCACCACACCCTCGCTGTCCAGCACCAGCGCGTGCGGAATACCCGTGATCCCGTACCGCTGCATGAACCGCTTACCGTCCGTGTCGTCGTAATCCACGCGCGCGTAGACGAACCGCTCCTTGATCATCGCACTCACCGCCGGGTCACTCAGCACGCGGCTATCAAATCGGCGACACGACGTACACCAGATCGCCGACATCTCCGCCAGGATCGGCCGACCCGTCTCGGCCGACTTCGCCATCGCCTCTTCGATCGTGAGCAACTCCAGGTCCAGCTTCTCCAGTGCCCGCTCACCCAGATACGTCTGTACCTGCACGTTCACCAAGTACACACCCCCTAAAAGCAGCGCAAAAAACAGCACCGACTTCCACCCACTCTTACGCTTCTTTTCCGCGTTCTGTGTCTTCATGCTGATTTAGTGCCGCTTCTAGATCATCTGATTCCCCATCGATCAAATATCATTTCTGAGTTGAGTATTTCCTTGATATCCAAAGACATGAACCTTTAGATTAGAGACGTGCAGGATTGATTCATCGATCAAATATTCCAAAGGGAGCCATCATGAAACGCCATAGTATTGCAATCGTCGCGATCATTGTCACATTGATGACCACAACCATCTCTGCCGAAGTCTTATATGTGGGCATCGATCCCGAAGACTTCAAGCAGCACTACTATCCGCAAGAACAATTTATGTGGTGCTGGGCATCCAGCCTGGAGATGGTGTTATCACACCAAGACATCAAGCTCAAGCAATATGAGATTGTGAATCGTATCAAGGGGGCCCCCATCAATCAGCCCGGAAATCTACTGGAGGTCATGAGTGTTGCCAATGGATTCTACAAAGACACCCGTAGACGCCCATGTATAGTCTCCGGACAAGTCGTGCTTGGCGCCCCTGTACCAACAGTCCTTTACAATCATCTCAAACAGGGTAATCCCATCATTCTTTCCTACCAAGGCACTGGCATGGTCGGCCACGCCGTGGTTTTGGTCGGAGCCACAGTTGATTACAGGCCTAATTCACCCGGCAACGAACTTCGCATACTTAAATTACATGTATTTGACCCCTTCCCCTACCAACAAATCTCAACGCCCACCGGCCCCATCTTCCAGTTTAATGAGGCACTGATCCAAAAGACCTATCACCCTCGACCGATGAGGTACGGCCCTGCTCCATGGCAAGTCGGCATTGGTATTGAGCCCGGAATAATCACGAGTGTCACATTGGTTGAAGGCACGCGATAACGAATTACAAGCAACGCGCCGATCATATTGCCCTCGCCTGTCTCGATCACTTGGACCAGGCGCCGGATGATGATGGCAATGCCTACTCCTCCGGCTCGAGCACGGCCATGAAGGCCTCCTGCGGGATGTCCACGCTGCCCACGCGTTTCATGCGTTTCTTGCCCGCCTTCTGCGCCTCCAGCAGCTTCCGCTTACGCGACACGTCGCCGCCGTAGCACTTGGCCGTCACGTTCTTCCGCATCGCCTTGATCGTCTCGCGTGCGATGATCTTCCCGCCGATCGCCGCCTGAAGCGGGATCTCGAACTGGTGGCGGTCGATGTGTTTCTTCAGCTTGATCAGGAACTGCCGGCCGCGCTGCTCGGCCTTCGAGCGGTGCGCGATAAAGCTCAGCGAGTCGACCGGCATCGCGTTCACCAGCACGTTCACCTTGACCAGCTGATCCTTGCGGTAGCCGATCAGGTCGTAGTCCATCGTGCCGTAGCCGCGCGTGATGGATTTCAGCTTGTCGAAGAAATCAAAAATGATCTCGCCCAGCGGCAGCTCGTAATCCAGGATCTGTCGCGTGTCCGAGAGGTACTGCTGCTTGAGGTAGATGCCGCGCCGCGACTCGCACAGCTTCATGATGTCGCCGATGCCCTCGTTGGGCGTGATGATCTCCAGCTTCACGATCGGCTCGCGCAGCTCGGTGATGTGCGACGGGTCCGGCAGCTCGGCGGGGTTGTGAATCTCCAACACCTCGCCGTCGCTCTTGAGCACCTGGTACGTCACCGTCGGCGCCGTCTGCACGATCTCCACCTTGCCCTCGCGCTCCAGCCGCTCCTGGATGATCTCCATGTGCAGCAGCCCGAGGAACCCGCAGCGGAACCCGAACCCCAGCGCGTCGTTCGACTCGGGCGCAAAGATGAACGACGCGTCGTTGAGGCGCAGCCGCTCGATCGCCTGGCGCAGCTCGTCGTATTTCGTGTCGCCCGTCGGGTAGAAGTCGCAGAACACCATGCGCTGCGGCTCGCGGTAGCCGGGCAGCGGCTCGTCGGCCGCGTGCTTGTCGTGCGTGATCGTGTCGCCGATGTTCACCTCGTCCAGCGTCTTGATCGACGCCACCACGAACCCCACCTCACCGGCGCTGAGTTCCTTGACCTTCTGTTCCTTTGGCGTCATCTTCCCCAACGCCGTGATCGCGTACGTCCGACCGCTGCGCATCATGCGGATCGGGTCGCCCACCTTCAGCTTGCCGTTCATCATGCGTACGTACGTCACCACCCCGCGGTAGTCGTCGTAGATGCTGTCGAAGATCAGCGCCTGCGCCGGCGCACCGGGATCGCCCTCCGGATCGGGAAACTTCTCACAGATCGCCCCCAGCAATTCCTTCACCCCCTCACCGGTCTTCGCCGAGCAGGGCACGCAGTCCTCGGCCGGCAAACCCAGCACCCCCTCCACCTCCATCGCCACCTCGTCCGGCAGCGCCGCCGGCAGGTCGATCTTGTTCAGTACGGGGATCAGCTCCAGGTCGTGATCCACCGCCAGGTACGTGTTGGCCACCGTCTGGGCCTCCACACCCTGCGCCGCGTCCACCACCAGCAACGCCCCCTCACACGCCGTCAGCGCCCGGCTGACCTCGTAGTGGAAGTCCACGTGGCCGGGCGTGTCGATCAGGTTGAGCATGTAGTCCTCGCCGTTGTGCCTGTGGTGCACCGTGACGGCCGAGGCCTTGATCGTGATCCCCCGCTCCCGCTCCAGGTCCATCGAATCCAGCATCTGCGACTGCATCTCACGCTCGGTGATCGCACCGGCGTACTGCAGGATGCGGTCCGCCAGCGTGCTCTTGCCGTGGTCGATATGCGCGATGATGGAGAAGTTGCGGATCTTCATGCGGCGGGTGGTTCCCTTGGCCGGGCCTCACGCCCTGGCCAAGCGGGGTATTGTAGCGACAACCCCGGTTTTCACCACACCTGTAGGCCAACCTAGATTGGTTCGCCTACTCATCCAAGACCATGGCCTCTTGCAATGATCGATATATCTCCCCAAATTGTTTCTGATCACGAGTAATATAGGCGTTGAGCTGGCCGCTCGAGGTGGCAAGGCGCAGACACCATGACGGCTTACGAGTTTTAACTAAAAGAACACCACAAATCATCAGCGCTACGAAACCGATCCAATAAATCAATCCATCCGCAAATGCGTCTTGCGCAATAGCAGCTAACAAACTACACGTAGACAGGCTAAAGAATAGGATGCTGGGAGTTAAACTCGGCAAGACTTTGTGCGAGCTGATAGATGCCACATTGGACAATTGATACACGCTCGTCTTAGTTACAAAGCGCTTTGTTGTAATCGTGATTCCATCGGCATCGTAGAGCACTTGTTCTGACATGGCTGGTATCCGGAAAGCTTAAAGGTTGGCCTTAACAGGATACCGTCCAACAGCAAGCAGCTTCAACTACACCCATCTAGTCCTCATACCGCTGGCGCAACCCCGGCGCCAGGCGCGTCATGATCAGCATCCGCTCAAACACATCCACCCACTCACCCCGTTCCGCAACCAACTCCTCCGGCGGCGTCTCCGCATACGGCACGCTGCACGCCGCGCCCACCTCATTGGCGTACTTCTTCCGGTACACGTTCAGCAGCCGATCCCCGAATCGGCCCACCTCGTGCAAATCCTCGGTCAAAAACACCACGACCGGCACGCGCATCGCCCCCAACACGCGCAGCTCATCGGTCAGCTCCTCCATCAGGTCGCGATCGATGCAGTGCAACTCGACACCGTCGTCAGCGGCATCGACCAGCTGCCTGATCATCGGCCCCTGGCGCACACAGTCGCCGCACCACACGCCGCTGTACAACAGCACGTGCAGCTTGCGACCGTAACCGGTCAGCCGATCCTTCTCAGCGTCGATTAGCGCAGGCAGCTTCGCTTCCATGTCGCGCCAGTGCTGAGCCTTGTCGTCCTCGCTGTTGGCAAGGTACGTGTCGTAGTCCTCCGCGCGATCCAGCACGCTGCGCCAGAAGTCGCTCCGCTTGTCGTAGTATTTGGGTTTCTCGCTCATGATCGGTCTGATGCCTCCTGCCCGCCCGGCGTTACATCAGTGCCCCTCGGGCAACGGCTCGAACCGCGCCGGTTTCTCACCATCGATCAGCGGGTTGTGCAGGGGATATCGGCCGTCCGTCTGGTGGCGCAGCCGCTGGCGCAGCGTCATCTGCAAGCCCTCTATTCTTTCACTCAATAACGCCAGCGCCTCGTCCGGCTTCATCTCGAGCAGCGTCTCGGCCGGGATCGGCTCGCCGTACATCGCCCCCGTCCGCGCTCGCGTCGTCAGCTTGCCCCCGATCGGCCAGGCATCGAAACACCCCTCCACCGCCATCGGCAGCACCGTCGGCTTCGCCCGGCGGATCATCAGCATCACGCCCGGCTGAAACGCCGCGATCTTCCCGTCGATCGTCCGGCTGCCCTCCGGGAACACCAACAGCAGATGCCCCGTCTTCAGGTGATCCACCGCGCGACGCAGGCTCTTCACGTCCGTGTTCTCCTGGTCCACCGGGAACGCGTTCAAAGACCGGATGAACCAACCGAAGTACGGGTTATTGAACAGGCTCAGCTTCGCCATCGGGTGGAAGTGTCGCCGATCAAACCCCACCCCCAGCGCGATCAGGTCCACGTAAGACTGGTGATTACACAACAGCAGCACCGGCCCGCGATCCGGCACGTTCCGCAATCCCCACCACCGATGCCCGAACATGAAGAACAGGATCAACCACGACACCACCCGCCAGATGCAGTCCCACCACACCAGCCGCCACAGCGCCACACCGGGATTCTTACCGCGCCACCGGCGCCACCAACGCCTCACGCCCCGCTCCCCGCGCCCGCCAGCGCCGTCTGCACAATCTCATACAACGCATCGACCACCTGCTCGAACGTCATCTCTGACGAGTCCACCACCACCGCGCCGTCCGGCTTGATCAGCGGCCCGTCCTTGCGCGACATGTCACGCCGATCACGATACACAATCTGTTCGAGAATCTTCTGTTCATCAGCCTCCACACCCGACTCGGCCAGCTGCCGCGTGCGTCGCCGCGCACGCTCGGCCGGTGTCGCGTCGAGGTAGAACTTCACCGTTGCGTCACGGAACACCAGCGACCCCTGGTCACGCCCCTCGCTGACCAGGTTCGGGTGCTGCCCGCCGATCCACCGCTGCGCACGGACCAGCATCTGACGGATGCGCGGGTTCGAGGCGATGTCGCTGACGGCGCGTGTCACGTCCGCATCACGCAGCCGATGCGTCATGTCGATCCCGTCGACCAGCAGACGCGGCGGATCGGTCGCCCAATCGAAACGCAGGTGCAGCGTTTCGGCCAGCTCTCCCGCCTTGTCCGGGTCTGCCGGATCGGTCCCGCCGTCGATCGCCGCCGCCGCCACGCCCCGGTACATCGCACCGGTATCGAGGAAATGGGCCCCCAGCCGCTCGGCCAAACGCCGCGCCACCGTGCTCTTGCCCGCACCGGCCGGGCCGTCGATCGTCACGATCATCCGTGGTTTCGCCTGTGATTCGCTCATATCCCGCTAGGTTAATAAAGCAATGTTTGCACCGCTACCGTGCCAAGCCGTCTCGACCCTGCTATGATCCGCCGTTCGCAGCCCGACGCCGGGCCGCATCCCAGCCCCCAACGGAGTTCGCCATGAAACGGCCCATCCTGATTACCCTGCTGACCCTCATCGTGTGCGCAGGCCTCGTCATCGCACAAAACGCCCCCACCACCCAGCCCCCCGCCGAAGCCGAGTCCTCGGAATACTCCCAGAAACAGGACGCCAGCTACGCCATGGGCGTCGTCCTCGCCTACAGCATCACCCAGTCCGCTCCCTACGTCGACGAGATCGACCCCGAGCAGTTCCTCGCCGGCTTCAACGACATCCGCAACCACGAAGACCTCAAGGACATGAGCTACGCCCTGGGCGTGCTCAGCGCCATCGACGCCAGCCGCCAGGGCGCGCCGCTGTTCATCGACCTGGACGAGGCCCAGCTCAAAGAAGGCTTCGCCAACTTCCGCAACCGCGAAGACCTCCGCCTGACCAGCGATCAGCTCAACAACAGCATCTTCGACTACGCCGACAAGTGGATCACCATCACCAGCGCCCGCAACAAGGTCGTCGGCGAGGCCTTCCTCGAAGAGAACGCCAAGAAGGAAGGCGTCGTCACCACCGACTCCGGCCTGCAGTACAAGATCATCGCCGAAGGCGACGGCGCCACCCCCCAGCAGACCGACATCATCACCGCCTACTACAAGGGCACGCTGCTCAACGGCGAAGTGTTCGATGCCGCCCAGCGCCCCGACGAGCCGATGACCATCCCCATGGCCAACCTCATCGACGGCTGGAAGGAAGGCCTGCCCCTGATCAAGGAGGGCGGCAAGATCATGCTCTACGTCCCCGCCCAACTGGCCTACAAGGACAGCCCCACCGGACCCGGCGGCCCCACCTCCACGCTCATCTTCGAGCTCGAGCTGGTCAAGACCGAGCCCGCCCCCGCGCCCCCGGCCATGCCCACCACACCCACCATGCCCGTCGAAGAATAATCCGCGCCACCATTGACACCGCGAAGCCCACGGAATCCAATCCGTGGGCTTCTTTTTCACCACGTTGAAACCATGCACGCCGACAACGGCACATTCGACCTGATCGCCACCGCCCCGTTCGGCCTCGAAGCCGTCGTCGCCCACGAGCTGCGCGAGCTCGGCTTCGACCAGCTCGACGTCCAACCCGGCCGCGTCGTCTTCTCCGGTGACGCCGAGTCGATCGTGCAGACCAACCTCTGGCTGCGTACCGCCGACCGCGTGCTGATACGCGTCGCCGAGTTCGACGCACACGACTTCGACGCCCTGTTCGAACAGACCCGTGCGATCGACTGGCACCGCTACATCCCCCAGGACGGCGCGTTCCCCGTCGATGGCCGCTCCGTCCGCTCGCAGCTGTCCAGCGTCCCCGCCGTCCAGCGCACCGTGAAAAAAGCCGTCGTCGAATCTCTGCTCACAGGTCACGGCACCACC
>JANQJT010000326.1 GCA_028281485.1 Phycisphaeraceae bacterium | reverse complement strand
CTCATGGAACGTCCGAACGGACGACAGGAACAACTAACCGATGACACGTTGCGCGTTCACCCTGATCGAAGTGATGGCCGTGGTCGTGCTCGTCGGCCTCCTGGCCGGCGCCGCCGCACTCTCGCTCGCGGGCCAGGCGCGATACCGCACCACGCAGGACGTCATCGACACCCTGCAATCCGTCGACCGCAACGCACGCTTCGCCGCCATGCGGCTCGGCGGCACCACACGCATCCGCTACGACCTGTCCAACCAGCAGGTCTACAACGAAACCACCGACGACACCGGCTCGTCCACACGTTCGCCCGCCGTCGCCTTCCCCGTCGAGTACCGCATCGACCGCGTGCTCGTCTCCGACGTATCCGCCACCAGCGGCGCATCCCGCTCCACGACCGGCCGCGCCCTCGACTACGGCACGATCGACATCGAACTCTCACCCGCCGGCCGCAGCACCACATACGCCGTCCGCCTCTCGCACGAAGAAAACAAGCACTGGCTGATCTTCGCCGGTCTCACCGGCCAGGTCACACAAACCGATGATGAGAAGGAAGTCAACAACCTGTTCACGATGCTCGCATCGGGCCGGCCTGACGCTGATTGAGGTCGTCGCCGCGATCGCCATCCTCGGCACGATCCTTGTCGGCATCGTCCTCGCCAAGTCGAGGCACACGCGCCAGCTCGCGCTGTCGCAGCGCCGCGCCCAGGCCGTGCTCATCGCAGACGAACTGATCACCAACTGGTGGATCAGCGAAGACGGCGTCCCCGTCAACCAGTCCGGCCGGATCGAAGACGACCCCACCCTCCGCTGGCAGACCCGCACCGTCACCAACCGCCCGCTCAACGCGCTCGGCGTCCGCGTCGTCCGCGTCGAACTCCAGCAAATCGGCGATCCGCTGCCCTACGCCAAGGAAGGCGACGAACGGCTCGTCGCCGTCGACCTCGTCCTCCCCGATCCCGCCTACGACCAGGCCCGCGCCCAACAGATCGAAGATATCTTCCAGTCCACCCTCCCCGGCTCAGAGGGAGGCGCATCGTGAACACGCGACACGGCTTCACACTCCTGGAACTGCTCCTGGCCACCGCGCTCACCGCCGTGCTCATGATGGGCGTACTCGCGGTCATCGGAAACATGGCCGCCTCCGCCGCCATCGTCGATCGCGACCCCGGCTCCGCCACCGAAATCGACGCCGAATCCGTCGAAGGCCTCGTCCGCGTCGTCGGCGACGACCTGGTCCACGCGGAAAACATCTTCCGCTCCATCACCGGCGACGAGATCACCATGATCGGCTACGGCTCGCTCGACGCACGCTCCCGCGACCGCTCACACCGACCCGCCAGCATCATCTACCGACTCGAAACCATCGGCGACCGCACCTGGCTGATCCGCCGCCAGTCCGCGCTCGACGTCCTCACCAACCAAAACGTCCAACGCGACCTCGTCTACGCCGACGTCGTTCGCTTCGAGATCGTACCCACCCGCCTTTCCGAAGACGGCCTGGCCGAAGAAATCATCGCCCCCCAGCCCGTACCACCCACCCCGGCCGCAGCAACGCCCACCGCAACAGATCAACCCACACAAACACCCGCCGGCGTCGGCCAATCCATCGACCGCCTCAACGACCAACCCTACGACAACATCTACGTCGAGAGCGTCGGCCTCAACTACTACCGCAAGTACCTGCCCGTCTGGGCACGCGAAGAAGTCGGCCTCTCCGCCTCCGGCGAGTCCGGCACCACCACCTCCGCCGCAACCGGTACCTCCGCCTCACCCACGTCACCCAACACCGCCACGCCCGAGCCCGCCGTCAGCCGCGCCACCGTCTGGCGCCTGCGCGTCTGGACCGACAACCAGGACGAGCCCGCCATCGATCGCCGCGTCGCCATCCGTCAGGAGACCGGCTTATGAACACGCACCGCACCCATCGCGGCTTCGCACTGCTCATGACGCTCGTGCTCGTCCTCATCGCCGGCACCATGCTCACCGGCATCGCGCGCCTCAGCACGACCGAAGCCCTCCACGCCAACAACGCCACCGAAGACCTCCAGCGCCGCTGGGCCATGCGCAGCGCCACACGCACCCTCCTGCCCCGTGCCGAGATGCTCCTCAACGACGCCGAGGGCGGACGCGAACGCTTGATCGCCGCGATGACCAACAAGAAGGTCCAATCGATCGATCCCGTCAGCAAGCTGCACGTTGACTGCACACTCGGCGACATCGCCTTCCGGTTCGTCTTCACCGACGAACAGGCCAAGCTCAACGTCAATCGCGTTATCGACGAAGACGGCCCCGCCGACGCGCGCCGCGTCGTCACCCGCCTCCTCCGCGCCTCATTCAATCCCAACAGCCGTCCCGCCATCGTCCGCCTCCGGCCCGCCGTCTCCGCCTCCGCCGAATCCCTCGAAACCGTCGGCTCCTTCGGACAGGTCCTCGAAAACGCAGGCCCCGAAACCCTCTTCGACACCCGCAACGGCCTCGGCGCCGCCTCACGCATCACCTGCTGGGGCAACGGCGACGTCAACCTCCGCCGCGTCTCTCCCGATGTTCTTCACGCGCTCTGCGACCGCGTGCTCGGTCGGCAGGTCGTCCGTAACATCCTCAAGGAAAGAGATAAAAACCCACACCGTCGCCTATCCGATATTTTCAAGGCAATCGATTCGATCGACGACGACACCAAACGCCTCGCCGAGAGCTTCCTGACCGACGACTCCACCTGCCACGCCCTGTGGATCGAAGCCCAGGGACATCGCCGAGCCTGGCACGCCGTCGCCATCGGCGTCGGTGGAGGCATCGACGACTTCGGCAACCCCTCCCCACCCGATCAGGTCTACGAGATAGCGTGGTAAGCAAGTGAACGTACGACGACAGAAAAGACTGATCTCCCTCACCGCCGCGGTCATCGCCGTCGCCGCGATCGCCACGCTCGTCGTGGGCCTCTCCGCCCCCGTCGACATCGAAGCCGCGCCCACCACCCGCCTTTCCGTTGACGACGCAAACCCCGACACCGCGTCCGATCCCAACACCGAAACCAACAAGCTCACCCTCACCGATCTACGCCGCGTCTCCTCGCTCGACCTCCGCCGCCCGCTCTTCGAAGACCCCACACCCGCCGTCACACAAACCCAGGCCCAGCCCACCGTCCCTCTCAACCTCACCCTCGTCGGCACCGTGCAGGAAGACGGCCACTCCATGGCCATGCTCCGCAAAGCCGACGGCTCCATCACCGTCTGCGCCGAAGGCGCCACACTCGACAACCCCGCCGGCACCATCACCATCAAACAGGTCGAAACCGACCGCGTCACCCTCATCCACCGAGGCCTGCCGCGCGTACTGGAGATCACGGTCACGCCGTAACACCCATGGACGATCAATTCACCATCTTTGTCGACGACAACCACTGGCTCGTGGCCAAGGCCCGCCAGTCGGAGGTGGACATCGCACCCGTCGACCCCCCGCAGGACACCGACTCCGTCGAGGCCTGGGCCCACGCCACCCGCCAGCAGATGGAGACCATGGGCTACGCCGATCAACCCGTCGTGCTCGCGTTGCCCTCGCCGTGGTGCCTCACCGCCGTCATCGACACCGACTCCATCGAAAGGGTCGGCCGCCGCCAGGCCATGCACTACCGACTCGAAGAACACCTGCCCATCGCCGCCGAGCAGGTCGTCGCCGACTACTGCGAAGCCGCCGACACCGCCATGGGCGTCTGCGCCGACCTCGACCGGGTCAAACCCATCGTCAACGCCCTCGAGTCCCTCGGCACGCAGGTCCGACACGTCTGTCCCGTTGCTATGCTCGCCTCCGCCGAAGCCCTCGACCACGACAACAGCCTCGGCGCCATCCTCCTGTCCGACATCAACGGCCAGGCCAACGGCCGACCCGCACGCTACGACGTCATCCAACTCGACCGTGGCAAGCCCACCCGTTGGCAATGGCTCGCCGACGACGTCTCCGACATCACCGACCACCTCAACCCCGACAACACCGACATCGCCTCCATCGGCGCCACCACCGATCCCCAGCTCGACAACCTCCCCGACACCTGCCGCGTCGTTCCCATCGATAACACCGACCGCTACCGTTCCGCCGCCATGCGCTCGGCTCGCATTCTCGCCGGCACCGCCTCCCCATGGGTCGATCTTCGTCGCGACGGGCTCGGCGTCGTCGACCGATACGACACCTACCGCAAGCCCGTCCTTCTCCTCGCCGCCGCCGTCGCGATGCTGTTGATCTCCGCCTGCGTCGTCATGCAAATGCGCGGCCGACACTACAACACCGAAGCCAACAACGCCTTCCAACAACAAGTCACCATCTACGAAGACCTCTTTCGGGAAGAAGGCCTCAAGGCACCCACCGTCGTCGAGCGCGCACTCAAGCTCAAGGCCCAGAACATGGCCGGCATGAGCGGCCAGGGCGCAGACACCGCCGTCACCAGCCTCCAGTCCACCTCCGCACTCAACCGATACCACGCCGTCCTCGCCGCGCTGCCGACCGATATCCGCTTCCGCATCACCGCACTCACCATCGAGCCCGATCGCATCACCATCGACGGCGAAGCCAGGTCCTACGGCGAAGCCGAACGCATCGCCGCATCCCTCCGCAACAACACCCCCTACGACGTCGAACCCCAGCGCACCGAATCGATATCCGCCGGCGGCGTCTCCTTCACCTTCATCGCCACCCCCGCCTCGACCGAAGGAGGCAACCCATGATCCGCACCAAACAACTCTTTATCATCATCGGCCTCGCCATCGCCGCGCTGCTCGCCGTCACCGTCTGGCACGTCAACTGGATGTCCGCCCAGGCCGCCGACGCAAGACACAACCTCGAAGACCTCGCCAACTGTGAGATCTACGCCCAGCTCATCGAGCAATACCGCGGCTCCGGGCAGATCGCCGCCGCCGGTCAGATGGAACTCCACGAACTCGGCTCCATGGCCGAACGCGCTCTCAACAAGGCCAACGTCCTCGGCCAGCCCATCGGCAGCATCAGCCCACTCAGCCCCACGCGCATCGGCGACACCCCCTACATGCTCAATCCCACCGTCATCAACGTCCAGAAAGTGACCCTCAACCAGCTCGCCGAAACGCTATATCATCTCACCGATCGCACCCAGCTCAACGTCAAGGACATCCGCCTCACCCCCGCCCGCGGCGTCAACCAACACCAGCTCTGGGACGCCGACGTAACCGTCACGTACCTCGTTTACGATTCCAACACGGGGCCCACCCGACCGTGAGACCCATCATGAACACCAAGAACACGCTCATCCTCACCTTACCCATCCTCGCCTCCCTGGCCGGCTGCACCGAAGACGCCAAGGTCGACACCACGACCAACACCATCTCCGCCGCGTCTTTCCAGGACACCGCCGGCGCACGCCGCCACTACCAGCGTGGTCTCGATCTGCTCCGCGAGAAAAAGATCGACCAGGCCGGTGAGCAGTTCAAGCTCGCCGTCGAGGCCGACATCATGTTCGGCCCCGCCCACAACAACCTCGGCAAGGTCTACTACATGCAAAACGATTTTCACGCCGCCGCGTGGGAGTTCGAGTACGCCCGAGAGCTGCTGCCTCGCAACCCCGAACCGCTCAGCAACATCGGCCTCTGCTACGAGCAGGACGGCCAATTCGATCGCGCCGTTGAGTACTACCGCCAGGCCGTCGCCCTCGCTCCCGACGAGATCCAGTTCCGAGCCCTCCTCGTTCGCGCCCTGCTCAAACGCGGCGACCGCACCGAAGAGGTCCGCAACCTTCTCGAAGACATCCTCCGCGAAGACACCCGACCCGAATGGCTCATCATGGCCAAGCAGTATCTGTCTCGCATGAATCCCTGATCCCCCATTCATCATTCAATGCATCGCGCCAACAGACCGCGTGTGACTGACGTGCAAGAGCCGCGTTACGCACGAGGTCATCGCTTGTGCGCATTTAAACGAACGCCTCTGTGCACGCCTCGGTCCGCACAAAAAAAGCCCCGGCCAGATGGCCGGGGCGATGGGGTTCATAGGATTCGACCTTGTCGGCTGTGACTTACTTGCGCCGCCGCCGCATCAGGGCGATCCCGCCGAGGCCCAGCAGCATCAAGCTGGCCGGCTCCGGCACGCTGGCCGTCGCCTGCTCGCCGCCCAGGCCCAGGTCGTTGAGCCAGTTCAGCGTCAGCAGCGCCAGGTCGGTCGGGTTCACGAAGCCG
>JANQJT010000325.1 GCA_028281485.1 Phycisphaeraceae bacterium | reverse complement strand
TCGGAGGGAAGGCCGTGCGCGTCGGCGGCCTTGCAGGCGACCTTTACCACGGGGGCGTGGTTGGCGGTGAAATCGATGTCGACGTTGCATCGGTCGGCGATGGCGACGGTGTTGGCCAGGGCCTCGTCGCCCGCGCCGTCTTCGTAGCCGGCGAACAGCTCGTGCATCTCCTGTGGGCTCTTGACGTAGAGTTCGACGGGATAGGTCATGCGGTTTTCGTCTTCTTTGAGACGACCGGTGGAGATGCAGATGAGCGAGTCGTGGGCGTCGTGGTCCTCGGCGAGGAGGAAGTGGGAGTCGTTGTCACAGACCAGGGGCAGGTCGAGCTCGCGTGCGAGGCGGACGAGGTGAGGGTTGATGGCTTCCTGTTCGGGGATGTGGCGCTGGAGTTCGACGTAGAAGCGCGGTTGGCCGTCGGGGCTGGGCTTGAAGACCTCGGCGTGCCAGCGGGCCTCGGCCAGGGCGTTTTGCCAATGGCTGTCGTCGTTGGTTTTGACGTACTCGGTGAGGTGATAGGCGAGGGACGAGCCGAGGTGTCCGTTGATGGCGATCAGGCCGTCGGCCCATTGGGTGAGGGTGGGCTTGTCCATGCGCGGCTTGTAGTAGAAGCCGCTTAAGTAGGCGTCGGATGAGAGCTTGAGCAGGTTGTCCCACCCGGTGTTGTTCTCGGCGAGGAGGACGAGGTGGAATCCGCCGTCGGCAACACCGGTGAAGGTGCGATCGGTGCGGTCGGAGGTCTTGCCGTTGACGTCGGGCGCGACGTAGGCTTCGATGCCGAGGATGGGTTTGATGTCGACCTTCCTGGCGGCGTTGTAGAACTTGATGGCGCCGTGGAGGTTGCCGTGGTCGGTGACGGCGACGGCGTCCATGCCGAGCTGCTTGACGCGATCGACGAGCTTGTCGACGCGGTTGGCGCCGTCGAGCAGCGAGTATTCGGAGTGCAGGTGGAGGTGGACGAATTGTGGCGCGTCAGAAGTTTGAGCCATCCGTGGCGGTCTCCGGGGGCTTGGGTTTCGGTAGCGATGTGTGGGCTGCGATCGCGGCCCGAATGGCATCAGTTTACCCGATCCAGGTTTCTCAGGCGTTGGCAAAATAACAATCCTGGAAGGCTGTCAATTGTGATTAGAAATGGTCTGGCATAGCCGGGAGAGGCGCGGTGAATGCGGCGGCGAGGAGGGCGAGGTCTTCGTGGGGACCGGCGATGCGGTCGAGGTCGCGCAGATGTTGGGGGCTGAGATAACCGGTGTAGAGCGGGGCGAGGGCGCGGATGTCGAGGGCGATGCGACCGGAACCACCGGGCTGGACGGTGGGCTTGCCCTGGCGGAGCGTGAGGACGCGCCGGCCGGCGTTATCGGGGAGGATGTCGTCGGTCAGATCGAGGTGGAACTCGGCGGTGATGGGGGGATAGCCACGTTGGGTGAGGGCGGCGTCGATGTCGACGATGCGGAGCATCCAGTCTTCCTGGTACTGCAGCTCGGGTGTGTCGTTGGGCAATAGCCAGGGGGCCCATTCATCGGGCGTGCCGTACCAGTAAGCGGTCTGGTTGATGCTGCGGTGCTGGGCGATGAGTTGGAGGCTGAGTCGCGCCGCGTCGGGAGAGGTGACGCACCACTGCTGGATCCACAGTTCGTTTACGCCCTGCTTGCACGGCTTGAAGACGATGTAACCGGCCGGCTGGTCGTCGATCAGGATGAGATAGCCGAAGTCTATGTCGAGCCTGATGCGGTGTGTCCAGAAGTGATCAGGACGGTCGAGCCAGCCGTGGTGTTTTTTGGCTTGCTGGGTGTAGAGCTGTTTGATGGTGGGCAGGTGGTCTTCGGTGAGGGGGATGGCATTGCCGGGCGTTTGTTCGAGGGCGATGGCGGGGATGTTGAGCTTCCACTTGGAGTGGACGCCGGCGCGTTCGTAGCCGACCTTGCGGTAGAGCTTCTGCGTGGCGGGGTAGAGGGATGAGACGGCGATGCCTTTGGAGCGGGCATCGCGGAGCGTGTCGACCATGAGCTGGCAGGCCAGGCCGAGGTTGCGGTGGTGGGGCGCGACGGCAACGCCACCGATGCCCCACGTGGCGACGCGCCGGCCGAGGAAGTAGTGGGCCATGTCGTGCGCCTTGAGTCCTGCGGCGACCTGGCCGTCAGCCAGGGCAACGCGGACGCCGGGCAGGCCGAGGTCGAAGACCCATTCGATGGACTCGTCGAGCGAGCCACCGAACGCCTGCGTGGTGATCGCGGCGTAGTCGCGTGCCTGCTGTTCGCTGGGTGTGATGATGGGGTAGTCGTTCATGATCGTCCCAAGTGTTCGATCTCCGAGACGACGGTCTCAACGAGTTGTTTCAGATTGTTTTCATCAATGGCCAGCGGGGGCATGAGGACGACGACGTTGCCGAGGGGGCGAACGATGACGCCGCGGGCGCGGCAGGCGTCGGCGATGTCGTAGCCGAGCCGGCGGGAGGGATCGAAACCGGTTGCGCCGGTTTGGCCGGGCGGGACGAGTTCGATGCCGATCATGAGGCCGCGTTGTCGGACGTCGGCGACGTAGGGGTAGCGGTCGCGGTCGCGCAGCGCGTCGAGTTGCTGGGCGACCCAGTCGGCTGTTTGTCGGGTGCGTGTTAACAGGTCGTTTTGTTCGAACAGGTCGAGCGATGCGAGAGCAACGGCGGCGGCGAGGGGATTGCCGGTGTAGGTGTGGCCGTGGTAGAGGGTGCGGTGTTCGTGGAGTTCCCCGGTGAATGCGTCTTCGATTTCATCGGTGGCGAGCGTGGCGGCGAGGGGGAGGTAGCCGCCGGTGATGCCCTTGCCGAGACAGAGGATGTCGGGGTGAACGTCTTCCAACTCGCAGGCGAACATGCGGCCGGTTCGGCCGAAGCCGGTGGCGACCTCGTCGGCGATGAGGAGGGTGTCGTGTTTCTTGCAGAGCCCGGCGACGGCGGCGAGGTAACCGGGGGGGTGAATGATGATGCCGGCTGCGCCCTGGACGACGGGTTCGACGATGACGGCTGCGACCTTGCCGGCGGCGGCGGTGAGGCAGCGGTCCAGATCGGTCAGGGCGTCTTCGCGGACGCGTGCGACGTGGTCGTCGTGTTCGGCGGCCCATTGGCGGCGCGGGGCGTTGGGGTCGGGTGTGAAGTCGGGGCTGTGGAACAGGTCGGGCGCGGTGGCGTGGGTAACGGTGAAGACGAGGGGGTCGAAGGGTTTGTGGAAGGTGGCGGAGTATCCGACGCTCATGGAGCCGACGGTGTCGCCGTGGTAGGCGCCCTCGATGGCGATGAGTGTGTTGCGTTGCTGTCCGCGGTGGAACCAGTATCCCACGGCCATCTTGAAGGCGAGCTCGGTGGCGGTTGCGCCGGCATCGGAAAAGAAGACCTTGTTGAGTTTGCCGGGCGCGAGCGCGGCGAGGCGTGCGGCGAGGTCGGTGGCGGGGACGTTGGACATGCCGAGCATGGTGGTGTGGGCGACGCGGTCGAGCTGATCGCGGACGGCGTTGTCGAGGGTGGGTACGCGGTGACCGTGGATGTTGCACCAGAGGGAGGAGACGCCGTCGATGTAGCGGTTGCCGTCGGCGTCGATGAGGTGATCGCCCTCGGCGGATTCGATGATGAGCGGCTCGTTCTGTCGCCACTGACGCATGGGGGTGAAGGGGTGCCAGGCGTGGGCGTGGTCGAGTTCGATCAGTCGCTTTTTCTCGCTGTGATTCATAGCCCATACGATACAACGCAAACGCCCGGGCCATAAGACCCGGGCGGCAGATTGCCTGATTGTGAGCCAGGGTATCAGGAGGGAGTCGGGGCGTTGTCGTGGACTTCGAAGATGGAATTGGGATCGCGCGGCTTGCCGTACCAGGCGTTCGACTTGATCAGGTCGGTGAGCTTGTCGGCATCGGTGGGCCTGGAGAAGTAGTAACCCTGCCCGAACTGACAGGCCATGGCCTGAAGAAGGAACAGGTGATCCTCGCTCTCGATGCCCTCGGCGACGACATCCATGCCGAGGTTGTCGGCGAGGGTGACGATGGCGTTGACGACGGCGGCGTAGTCTCGGCTCTCGAGCATGCTGTCGATGAACTGCCGGTCGACCTTGAGGATGTCGATGGG
Source organism: Phycisphaeraceae bacterium (assembly GCA_028281485.1). Classification (GTDB taxonomy): domain Bacteria; phylum Planctomycetota; class Phycisphaerae; order Phycisphaerales; family Zrk34; genus JANQHD01. The sequence continues at coordinate 510 of JANQJT010000325.1, read as the reverse complement.
GAAGCGATGGAGGCTGGCGAGCGATGAGTAGCCGGTACCGAAGTCGTCCATGGCCAGGCGGATGCCCATCGCGCGGAGTTTATCGAGCGCGGGCACGATCACCTCGGTGTCGTGCATGATGGTGCTCTCGGTGACCTCGAGGATGAGCTCGCTGGGATCGATCTCGTAATCCTCCATCGTCTCGGAGACGAAGCGCTCGATGTCGGGGTGCATGAGCTGGGCCTTGGACATGTTGATCGACATGTAGATCGACTGCTCTTCGGAGAGATCGTTTTTCCATCGGCGCAGCTGGCGGCAGGCGCGGCGGAATATCCACGATCCGATCTCCACGATGAGACCGGTCTCTTCGGCGATGGGGACGAAGTCGAGGGGGTGGACCGTGCCGCGCCGGGGGTGGTCCCAGCGGAGCAGGGCTTCAACGCCTCGCAGCTGACCGGTCTCGAGGTCGACGATCGGCTGATAGGCGGCGCTGAGCTGTTCTTCCTTGACCGATTCGAGCAGGTCCTGCTC
>JANQJT010000312.1 GCA_028281485.1 Phycisphaeraceae bacterium | reverse complement strand
GAGCAGGAGCCCAACCCGTACCAGACCGTCGAGCTGAACTTCCACTACTTCTTCGTGCGGAAGGTGATGTTTGTGAAGTACGCCAGCGCGTTCATCATCTTCCCCGGCGGGTTCGGGACGATGGACGAGTTCTTCGAGTCGATGACGCTGATCCAGACGATGAAGATCGCGCCGTTCCCGGTGATCTGCATGGGCACGGAGTTCTGGGCGGGTCTGATCGATTGGATGCGGGACGTGATGCTTGAGAAGGAAAAGAACATCGACCCGGAAGACATGGATCGGTTCCTGGTGACCGACGACATCGACGAGGTGGCGCAGCTGATCAAGGACTTCCGCGCGGGCAAGTGTGTGCTGGGCCCGGCGGAGGCGGAGCTGCCGGCGGAGGCGGCGCGTCTGACCGGAGAGGGCACGCGTATGGGCTTCTCGCCGCGTCTGGGCGGCGGGGGCGGCAAGCCGATCGTGCGTCGGTCGGACCGATGACTTGGCGGGGGGTCGCTGGTAGGATACGCCGCCCCGGTTTTATGGAGGCGTGGCGTGCGTTACATCAGCACTCGAGGACAAGACGGACCGGTCGCGTTTGACGACGCGATGCTGAACGGGCTGGCGCGGGACGGCGGGCTGTACGTGCCGGAGACGTGGCCGACGCTGTCGATCGAGACGCTGCGCGGGTTGCGGGGTCAGCCTTATACGGATGTGGCGTTCCGCGTGATGCGTCCGTTCGTGGGGGAGACGATCGACGACACGACGCTGCAGGGGATCATTGATGATGCTTATGCGCAGTTCGACCACGAGCTGGTTGCGCCGTTGGTGCAGACCGGGCCGGGCGAGTGGTTGATGGAGCTGTGGCACGGGCCGACGCTGGCGTTCAAGGACGTGGCGATGCAGGTGCTGGGGCGTTTGTACGATCACGTGCTGGACCAGCGGAACCAGTCGGTGACCCTGATCGGCGCGACCAGCGGCGACACCGGGTCGGCGGCGATCGAGGCGGTGCGCGACCGTGAGCACGCCAGCATCTTTATTCTCCATCCGCACAACCGCACGAGCGATGTGCAGCGTCGCCAGATGACGACGGTCGAGGCGGCCAACGTGCACAACATCGCGCTGGAGGGCACGTTCGACGACTGCCAGGCGCTGGTCAAGGCGATGTTTAATGATGTGGCGTTCCGCGAGCGTGTGAACATGTCGGGTGTGAACTCGATCAACTGGGCGCGCATCATGCCGCAGATCGTGTACTACGTGTGGGCGGCGCTGTCGCTGGGGGCGCCGAATCGAGCGGTGACGTTTGCCGTGCCGACGGGTAACTTCGGCGACATCTACGCGGGCTACGCGGCGAAGCAGATGGGCGTGCCGATCAACAAGCTGGTGATCGCGTCGAACATGAACGACATCCTGACGCGTGTGATGCGCTCGGGCCGACACGAGCTGGGCGACGTGCACCCGACGATGAGCCCGTCGATGGACATCCAGGTCTCCAGCAACTTCGAGCGGCTGATGTTCGACCTGTACGGCCGAGACGGCGCGGCGGTAGCGGACAAGATGGACGAGCTGAAGGCGACGGATCGATTCATGATCGAGCCGGACCGTATCGCCGTGGCCCGGCAGACGTTCGACGCCCAGCGGATCGACGAGGAGCAGACGCTGGCGGTGATCGCGGACGTGTATCGCCGCAGCCGTTATATTGTGGATCCCCACACCGCGGTGGGTGTGGGCGCGGCCCGTCAGGAGACGGCCGATCCCGAATCGCCGATGATCGTTCTTTCGACGGCGCACCCGGCGAAGTTCCCGGCGGCGGTGTCCAAGGCGATCGGCTGTGAGCCGCCCGTGCCGGCGAAGCTGGCGGCGGCGATGAACGGCACCGAGCGATTCGACGTACTGCCAAACGATCTGGGTGTGGTGATGGACCACATCGTCGCGAGATTGGGCTGATTTTTTGAAAGGGGCGCACGTGTTTCATCCACTAACTAGGCGTCACGGGGTCGTGTCGATCGGTTGTCTGTTTGTTCTGATGGTGTTCCTTGTGGGCGTCGACGAGAAGGGGGAGATGCCGGAGACTGCGGACGGCACGGTGCGGTACATGGCCGAGCAGATGTCGCAGGGCAAGCCGGTCGTGTTGTGGGATTCTCTGCCGGCGGAGTACCAGCAGTACATCCGGTATCGGAAACAGATGTTCGCGGAGATGATCGATCCCGAGGTTTACGACGGGTATGCGGCGCTGCTTGGCAAGCTGGCGAAGGTGATGAAAGAGAAGAAGCGGTTCTGTCTCAACGCGCCGTTTTTTAAGCCGGAGTCGCGCGATACATACGAGAAGCGTTGGGAGCAATACATCGCCATCATCGAGGCGATCGTCGCAAGCGAGATGGGATCGCACGAAGCGTTCAAGAAGGTCGACATCCGTGAGTTGATGGATGGTAGCGGGGCGAAAGTGTTCGGATTGATTCGTGATCTGCCTCACAAACCCCTGGCGAAGTACGGGTATCTGGAGGCCGAGACGACCGGGACGCTTGAGAACGGTGATGTACTCGTGACGGTGACCGGCATCCTGGATCTCGACTTCGGTGAGGAGCGTCCTTACACCCGGATGGAAGGCAAGTGGGTGCGTAAGGAGTTGGCTGAGAAGTGGGTGGCCGCCATCGCAAAGCCTCAGCCCGATCTGGAGAATCTGACGCCTGAACAGCGGGAGCGGTACAAGGGCTACACGAAGGAGCAATTCGAGAAAATGGCTCGCAGCAATGCGTACCTGGATGGGTTGTTGGACCGGATGTTGGCGGCGGAAACGCAGGAGCAGTTTAATGAGGCGCTCGAACCTGCCAAGATGATGATTGGGTATTTTGTGATCTCCGGTGCGATACAATTCGAAGACTCGATCTATGAATATGTTCACGGGTTTTAATGATTCGAGTATGCTCTTGGGCTGCATACAGGACGGTTCGTCTCGGACGCGTTCTGCAGCGTAAACAAATATGATGAACAGATTGTGATGGACCACATCGCACCACATCGCGAAGAAACTGGGATGAGCCTCAAGCATGGGGCCGTAAACATGGAGCTGATTATGAAACGTTTCGCCTTGTTGAACGCCGTGTGTCTGATGGTTGTGTTGTCGTTGGTCGGATGCGGCGGCGAGGACAAGCCCAACGTGCCGGAGAGCGCCGATGGCGCGATGAATTACGTGCTCCAGCAGCTGTCCGAGGGCAAGCCGGTGGCGGTGTGGGACGCGATGCCCGCCAGCTACCAGAGCGATGCGCAGGGCCTTGTTCATATCGCGGCCGAGAAGATGGATCCCGAGGTTTATGACCGGGCGATGGCGACGGTGAAGAAGGCGGCGAAGGTGATGAAGGACCAGAAGCAGTACTTCCTCGGTTCGCCGATGTTCGCGGGCAACCCCGATGCGGCGGAGATGGATAAGAACTGGGACGTGATCGTGGGCATGCTGAACACGGTGGCGACCAGTGAGATCTCGACGCTGGACGGGCTGAAGAAGATGGACGTGCGCAAGTTCCTGGCCGGCGACGGCAAGAAGGTCATGGCGGGCCTCGAGGCGCTGCCGAACAACCCCCTGGGCGAGTTGGCCGAGGCCAAGGCCGAGATCACCGAGACGATGGACAACGGCGATGTGATGTTGCAGGTCACGATGGCGGACGGCTCTAAGGAGAGCGATCAGTTCACACAGGTCGAGGGCCGGTGGATCCCCAAGGACATAGCTGAGGGCTGGGCGGATGAGATCGCCGAGGCCAAGGCGGGCATGGAAACGATCACGCCGGAGGATATCGCCCGTCAGAAGGAGCAGGCGATGCCGATGCTAGACATGATCGATGAAGCGCTGGAGAAGCTGGCGGCGGCGGAGAGCCAGCAGGAGTTCGACCAGGCGTTCCAGCAGGTCGGCATGATGATCATGATGTTGGGGGCCATGGGCGGCGGCGGTATCTGAGCCCCGTCCGCATCCCTGTGAACCTTTAAAAACCCTGCGAGGCCGGCGGCTTTGCAGGGTTTCTTGTGCGCGGTAGATTATCTGGTTGATTCTATCCAAGGAAGGACCGCTCGATGAAGGTGATCTGCGATCGGGGAGCACTGGTTGAGGCGTTGAACCTGGCGGGTGCGGCGGTGGTGAGCCGCACGCCCAAGCCCGTGCTGACGTGCGTCAAGCTCTCGGCGACCGAGGGCACGCTGACGCTGGACTCGACCGACCTGGAGGTGGCGATCCACCTGTCGATCCACCAGGTGGAGGTGGCCGAGCCGGGCGAGGCGCTGATCCCGGCGGACAAGCTGACGAGCATCGTGCGCGAGAGCTCGGACCCGACGCTGACGATCGAGACGGACGCGGAGGCGGCGCACGTGCGCGGCGCCGATTCGCACTTCAAGATCTTCGGTTACCCGGTCGGCGACTACCCGCCGGTCGGCGCGTTCGAGGGCGACGCCGACTACGAGATCGTCGCGGCGGACCTGGTGAACCTGATCAACAAGACGCTGTTTGCCACGGCGCGCGAGAACAGCCGCTACGCGATCAACGGCGTGCTGCTGGAGCGCGACGGCAAGAAGCTGACGATGGTGGCCACCGACGGTCGGCGTCTGGCGTTTGCCAAGGGCGCGATCAACGCCGGCGGGGGCGAGCCCCAGCAGGTGATCATCCCGACCAAGGCGCTGAACCTGCTGAACCGTCTGCTGT
>JANQJT010000033.1 GCA_028281485.1 Phycisphaeraceae bacterium | reverse complement strand
CCTGACCACGCCGATTCAGCCGGGACCGTACATCTCCGGCAAGCTGCTGGGGCTGTACGGTCCCGGCTGAATCGGCGTGGTCAGGATCAGGTCGAGCGTGCCGTCCTCGCGTTCGCGGCTGACCGCCGTGGCGCTCATGTTGAGCGCCGCCAGCGCGATCACCACCAATTCCGCCGACACCACCGCAGCCACGGCAAGCTGCAATTGGGTTCGATCAAACTGCTCGACGTGAAACAGCACGATCAGCAGCAATCCCAGCAGCACGCCCGCCGCCACGAAGCCCCACCGGCCGACCATCGCCGCCAGCGTCTTGCCTCGTGCCGTCGCTTCACGCCAGGCAATCGGGTGATTGCTCACCGATCGAGACGGCCGCTCCATCGCGCCCTTCGCCGCGAGGCCGAACATCTTGCGGTACCAGGGCACCGTGCCGACCTTCGCCCCGATCACCCGCAGCCGGAGCGTGGAGAAACCCACCAGCAACAGCGAGATCAACCCGCACGTCCAGTAGAACGCCTTGATCGGCTGGCTCAGCCACAGCCGCGTGAACCAGCCCGCATCCACGCCGGTCAGATCGTGCGGCACGTACGTGTTCGAGTGCAGCAGCACATTGAGCGCAAGAAACGGGTTGAGCGGCGTCATGAACGTCGTGTGATACGCCCGCGCGCCCTGTGTGACCGGTTGACGAAACTGCACGTCGATGGCGTAGGTGACGAACAGATACATCACCACGCTGATGTAGAAGATGAACACCGCCCGGCGCCCGGCCGTGCGGGTGACGCTCAGCGTCACCGCGATCGCCGCCACCAGCAGCGCGCTCGTGCCTGCGATGGCATAGCTCGCGAAGATCGAATCACCCGGCACGCCGCCGAAGAACTGCGTCACCACGAACAGCGGCAGGCTGCTCACCAGCAACGCCAGGACGAAGAACAACCGCCCGAACAGGTTGCCCAGCACCACCTGCAGGTTGTTCAGCGGCGTCGTGAGCATGATGTCCCACGTCTGCGGGTTCGCCTCCTGGGCGATCGCCCCGGCCATGAACACCGGCGTCAGCAGGCAGATCAGCCCCACCTGGAAGTAGCTCACCCACTCGAACATCGTCGCCCCGGCCCCGGCCAGTTCCCGCATCGACAGCGACCCGCCGCCGACCGAGCCGATCAGCACGAAGAGCAGCACCATGATCATCAGCCCGAGGTACCCGGCCCTGATGTAGAGATGCCGCATTCGGCGCGAGCCGCCCTGCACCAGCCGCATGCAGATGGGGTTGGTGGGGAGGAGTCTCAGCAGCCAGTTGATGATCGCAGGCATGGGGGCGGCATCCTAGCCATTTTCTCACCGCGGGTGCCGTGGTCCGCGATCGCCCTGGATCGCAAGCCACGATGACGTGACGGGCGCCAGGGTTTGAGGTGGCGGAGCCGGTCGCACACCACGGGATCCAAGCGTCCCGCTCCGGATAAACCCGTCCGGACCTTGACATTCTTGCATATAAACGCTGAGATGAAGCACGACTTCATGCGTCGCCACTGCGGCGGAAGGCACGTTGCCGACCGCCGGGTGACGTTCAAATCACGGCCAGCCCGGGACGCGGGCGGAACCGATCGATCCTCGTTCGTCGACGATGGGGGAAAATCGCGACGATTCGGGGAGGTCGCCACGTGCGGCATCATTGCCGGCTCCGGCGATCCATAGATTGACCTGAACTGATCCTCGAGATTCACCTGACCTTCCCGCACGGAGAACACACGGCATCGCCCGAACGCAATCTGACGGCCGACGAACGCCCAACCTGCGTCCACGGCCCATCGGGCACCCGCTCCCCAGGCAACCACGCGGTACTCGGATCCTGAGCTTCAGTTCCCTTCCGTCCCTCCGTCGGACCACGCCGCCTCGCAGCGGACCGACGCGAACTCCCGACTGGCCGACCAGCCCGAAAGGGTATGGCCGTGCCGTTGTTCCTTGCCCTGAACCCCTGGACTGTCGGAGGCGTCGCGC
>JANQJT010000303.1 GCA_028281485.1 Phycisphaeraceae bacterium | reverse complement strand
ATCCGGAGGCGGGGGGGCTGGCGGTGATGCCGACGAACTCGCCGGATTACTCGCCGAAGATGCTGATGCCGACGCGCGATTGGACAAACCCGGACGTGCTGGTGGGGCTGGCGATCTTTGGCGGTTGGTTGGTGCTGACGTGGTGGGGTTGGCGGGGCAGGCACGTGGCGATCTTGGCGCTGCTGTGTTGGCCGGTGGCTTGGGCGATCCCGTCGAACGTGTTTGTGCTGATCGGGACGATCTTCGGCGAACGGTTGTTGATGCCGATCTCGTTGTTCGGGCCGATGGCGGTGGTGATGTTGATTCGGTGGGAACGTTTGCACCGGACGGTTGCGGTGCTGGGGTGCGGTGTGGCGGGGGTGGTGATCGGCATGCAGGCGTACGCGTCGTTCGTGTACGTGCCGCACTGGGAGAACAACTTCACGTTGCAGGCGTACACGGTCGAGCGTCACCCGGCGAGCGGGCGTTTTCAGGGCTTCTGGGCGCGGGCGATCCTGGAGTACGCGATGACGCAGGAGAGTCACGCCAAGCAGCGGTTGCTGGCCGACGCGGAGCGCACGGCGAACGCGGCGCTGAACCAGTGGCCGCAGAACCAGGGGCCTTATGCGATTCTGGGTGTGGTGGAGTACGAGCGGGGCAATCGCGAGAGGGCGGATGAGTACCTGGAGTACGCGCGGCAGCACGCGATGGGCCCCGGTTTCACGGAGTTCATCATGGCGTACCTGGGCATGATGGAGGACGTGGAAGAAATCCGAGCGGAGATCGAGGTGCTGGTGCAGCGTCGCGATGCGGGCGCGTTGGATCGTGAAGATCGTCGTCGGCTGGCGCGGTTGTACGGGACGGTGAAGGAGTGGGAAGACGCGGAGGAGGCGTTTGAGGCGGCGATCGACGAGCCGGAGAGCGATGTCGATTTCCTGTACGCGTACCTGGACGTGTTGATCATGCGAGACAAACACGCCGACGCGCTGGAGGTCTATCGCCGTTTGATCGAGCTGGAGCCGAACCAGTGGAGCCACTACGTGGACGCGGGGATTGTCGGGGTTATGGCGGGGGGGCGGATCGAAGACGAGGCGGAGCGTGGGCGGGTGATGAGCGAGGCTTTGGGTTGGTTGCACCGCGCGATGGAGTTGAGTCCGGGGTCGCCGGAGCCGTGGTCGGCGATGGCGGATTACTTCGTGTTGAATGGGGATTGGGAGCGTGCGCGGGTGGCGTCGGATGAGGCGTTGCTCAGATCGTCACCGAGCGACATCCGCCATCGGCAGTTCCAGATGCAGCGGGAACTGATCGAGAAGAATCTGTAGGGAATCAGCCGGGGTACTTGGCGTTGTAGGCTTCGCCGTCGAGCAGCTCGTCGAGCTGTGTGGGGTCGTCCATCTGGACACGGATCAGCCAGCCGGCGCCGTGGGGGTCTTCGTTGATGACGGCGGGGTCGTCGAGCAGGGCCTCGTTGACGGCGACGACGGTGCCGGACACGCCGGTGTAGAGGTCGCTGGTGGCCTTGACGGATTCGATCTCGCCGAAGGACTGGCCGGCGGTGACGGTGGCGCCCGAAGCGGGCAGATCGACGTAGGTGATGTCGGTCAGTTCATCGATGGCGAACTGGGTGAGGCCGATGGTGACGGTGTCGCCTTCGGTGCGGTGCCATTCGTGCGAATTGGTGTAGCGTCGGTCCGTCGGTGCGGGCATGAGTGGGCTCCGTCCTGCAATCGGTGTGTGTTTTTAGCTTACCGCCTGGGGGGCGCGGCGTCGAGATGTCAGCGCTTCCATGAGGCGAGCGGGGGAGAGGGCCGAGCCGGTGAGCACGACGTACCAGACGCCGGTGGTGAACAGCAGGAGGAAGGGGGTGGAGATGACGGTGAAGCTGGCGGTGAGCGAGAGGATGGTGCAGATGGTGAGGTAGGCGGCGATGGAGAGCTCGATGAGGTGGGTGATGCGCTGGGGGTTGAGACGGACGAGGCCGGCGGTGCTGCGCCAGCGTTTGTTGTCGCCCTCGGCGTGGTACTTGGGGGTGCGGATGAAGGGGGAGTCGTGACCGATCAGGGCCTCGATGACCGCGCGGGCGTTGTTGGGGGCGATGCCGATGCCGATGGCCATGAGGACGGGGACCTGGGCCATGGTGCGCCAGATGCTGCGTCGTCGTTCGCGTTGGCTGGCGACGTAGAAGGTTCCCGCGGAGGTGGTGGCGGCGATGAAGAGCATGCCGCCGAACATGTAACCCCAGGCGCTGCCGGCCTGCAGGGGCAGGATGTTGACGTAGAAGGCGGGGAAGAACAACAGCATGAGCAGCACCATGAGCAGGTAGACCACGGGGCTGGTGAGGTGGAAGAACGCCTCGATCTTGGTGCCCAGCGATGCGCCGGAGCGCCAGATGCGCGGCAGGAGCTTGATGGAGGTCTGGATCGAGCCCTTGGTCCAGCGGTGCTGCTGGCTCTTGAAGGCGTGAATCTCGGGGGGCAGCTCGGCGGGACATCGCACGCGCTGCAGGTAGGTGAAGTCCCATCCGGCCAGCTGGGCGCGGTAGGACAGGTCGACGTCTTCGGTGAGCGTGTCGTGCTGCCACCCGCCGGCGGTCTCGATGGCCTGTCGACGCCAGACGCCCGCGGTGCCGTTGAAGTTCATCCAGCGACCGGAGCGGTTGCGTGCGGCGTGTTCGATGATGAAGTGTCCGTCGAGGAAGATGGCCTGGCTGCGTGTGAGGACGGAGGCGTCGCGGTTGAGGTGGTCCCAGCAGGTCTGGACCATGCCGATGCGTTCGTCGGTGAAGTGGTGGACGGTGCGTTTGAGGATGTTGGCGGGGGGGATGAAGTCGGCGTCGAAGACGGCGATGAATTGGCCGGTGGCGGAGGCGAGACCGGCGTTGAGTGCGCCGGCCTTGTAACCGACGCGGTCGGTGCGG
>JANQJT010000152.1 GCA_028281485.1 Phycisphaeraceae bacterium | reverse complement strand
CAGCAGTAGAGGATTGCGCCCATGAGCACCGTGACCGAATCGAGCAACGTGGTGGAGATCGAGGGGCTGAGGACCCGGCTGATGGTGGGGATGGAGATCCACGTCGAGCTGGGGACGCGGACGAAGATGTGGACCAGCGCGCCGAACGTGGCGCACCCGGAGAACTTCGACGCCGAGCCGAACACGCTGATCGATCCGATCGTGATCGGGATGCCGGGCGTGCTGCCGGTGATGAACCGCGAGGCGGTGGCGATGAGCATCCGCGTGGGGCTGGCGCTGGGCTGCGAGATCGCGCGGTGGTGCAAGTGGGACCGCAAGAGCTATTACTATCCCGACCTGCCGAAGAACTATCAGATCAGTCAGTACGACCTGCCTCTGGTGGGGACGGGCGTGTTGGAGGTGCCGGTGAGCGATGAGCCGGGTGCGCCGACGAAGGCGATCCGGATCACGCGTGCGCACCTGGAGGAGGACGCGGGCAAGCTGGCGCACGAGGCGCCGGGGGGCCGGCCGATCGATTACTCGATCGTGGATTTGAATCGCGCGGGCACGCCGCTGCTGGAGATCGTGACCGAGCCGGACATCGAGACGGCCGACCAGGCGGTGATGTTCGGCCAGACGCTGCGGAACATCTGTCGGTTCCTGGGCGTGAGCGAGGGGATCATGCAGCGGGGACACATGCGGTTTGAGCCGAACATCAACGTGATCATTGAAAGGAACGGGGAAGAATACGCGACGCCCGTTGTCGAGATTAAGAACCTCAACAGCTTCCGCGCGGTGCACGGTGCGATCCAGCACGAGCACGTGCGGCAGGTGCGCCAGTGGCTGGAAGACGGGAAGGTGATGGGGCCGGGCGTGAAGCAGACGCGCGGGTGGGACGACAACAAGCTGGTAACCGTGCTGCAGCGCGAGAAGGAAGACGCGCACGATTACCGGTATTTCCCCGATCCGGACCTTGTGCCGGTGGAGGTCAGTGAGGACTGGCTGGACGAGCTGAGGGCGACGATTCCCGAGCTGCCGCTGGAGCGACAGAAGCGGTACGTGGATGAATACGGGCTGACGATCGTACAGGCGCGCACGCTGACCGGGGAGCGCGACGTGTGTCTGTTGTTTGAGGCGGTGATCGAGTCAGGCGTGGAAGCCAAGCGTGCGGCGGCGGTGCTGCTGAACAACCTAGCCAAGCGTGCGAACGAGGCGGGTGTGTTGATCAGTGAGCTGGCGATCACGCCGGTTCAGATCGTCGCGATCGAGAAGATGGCCGGTGACAACCAGATCAGTTCCAACGGCGCCGACGAGCTGTACGGAATGTGTTGCGCCGACGGCGAAGCCGACCCGGCGAAGCTGGCTGAGGAGCACAGGCTGATCCAGGTGAGCGACGACTCGGCGTTGGACGAATGGGTGGCGGCGGCGATCGAGGCTGAGCCGCAGGCGGCGGACGACGTGCGCAACGGGAAGATGGCGGCGATCGGGCGACTGATCGGCGCGGTGATGAAGGTCAGCGGCGGACAGGCGAACCCGAAGGTCGTGCAACAGAAGATCCGCGAGACGCTGGGGCCGTGACGGGTCGGAACAGAGTTTCTCTTTCCATTGAATAGAAAACACCCCCGCGTGGGGGGGTGTTGTTGTCAGTGTTGCGGTGTGTTTCCGGTTTACTCGCCGATGAGTACCTTGAGTTCTTCGCCGGTGAGTGTGCCGGAGGACAGGTCGCCGAAGATGACGCTGTACAGCTCGGCGTCCTTCTTGCGGAAGAAGCAGACGACCTCGTCGGCGTTGCCAAGCGTGACGCCGGCTCCGACGTACTGGAAGTCGCCGCCTTCCAGCAGCGTGGCGGTGAACATGAAGCCGCGCGTAAACTTCTGAACGATGGCCATGATCTCATCTTCGTTGGGCGTACCGTCGAACTTCTGGGCGATCTTCACGATAACGTCCTGCAGGGCCAGCTGATTGAACTCATCGGGGAAGGTATTGTCGTTGACCTCGGCCCAGATCTTCAGGGCGGTGATCAGGTCCTCCTCAGAGACACCGGACATATCCATTGAAGTCTTGTGATAGTCGTCGGGGATGGCCATGGAGAAGGTGTCTTCGGCCAGCGGAATGTCCCATTCGAAGTCCAGCATCTCCATCTGCATGCCGATGGCTCCGGCAAAGTTCATGGAGACGTAGATGGGCAGCTTGGTTTCCGCGTCGACCCAGATGGTGCCGGTGAGTGTGGCGGCGTCGGGGAACATGGAGTGTGCGAGCTGCTTGCCGGCGAAGGGGGTCAGCTCGTAGACGAGCACGTCGCGCCCGTCGACGGTCTGCTTCCGCACGAACACGGCCGAGTCTTCGTCCATCTTCTGGAACTCGGAGACGATGTTGAAGTTCTGCGGGTTCTGACCGAAATCTGCGAGATCAAACTTGACCTCGCTGGCGACCTTCTGGTCGTGCATGAAGGTGATGATCCGGCCTTCGGCGTAGTCAATGATGTTGATCATGTTCATCGGCTCACCGGTTTGCGGGTTGGGCATGGTCATTTCCTGCCGCAACCAGCCGGGGTTCTCGGCGATCATCTTCATGGCCATCTCTGTGGGCGCGCCGGGCTGCATCGGCTTGTCGAACTTCATCGAGAGCACGCAGCTGAGGGTCTTGATCTCCAGGGTGTTAGCCAGCACGACGGAGAAGGCGTTGCGGTTGACCTCGGCCAAGAGCTTGAGCGTGGCGACGACGCCGGTCTCGGTAATGCTGTCAAGGTTCATCGAGTGCTTGTGGTAGCCTGCGGGGATCTCGGCGAAGAGCAGGGACTCGTCGACACCCGCGCCCCAATCGAAGTCGCGCAGCGTCATCTTCATGTCGACCGGGCCGAACAGGTTGACGACCATGCGGACGGGTAGCTGCGTGTCCGAGTCGACCCAGAGCGTGGCCTCGAGCGTGGTGTAGCCGAGCCTCAGTTCGGACTGGGTCTGCGGGTCGTAGGTCTGTGCGACCTCGTAGACCAGCAGCTTGCGGCCGTCGACGTTTTCGGTGCGGACGTACCGCCCCGCCGTGTCGTCGATCCGGCTGAACTCCTCGACGATGTTGAGGTTGTGCGGCTGGCTGTTGAACTCGTTGATCTCGAAGCTGGACTGCGTGGCGACCTTCTCGGAGGGGATGAGGGTGACGATGTCACCGCGTTCGTAGTTAACGATGTTGACGATGGTGATGTCCTGCTGGGTCTTGGGATCGACGAGCGTCATGTCCTGGCGGAGCATGCCCGGGTGCATGGCGATCATCTTCATCGACATCTGCTTGGGCATGCCGGCCTGGGGCGGGTGAGAGAACTCGATATCGGCGACGCACGACAGGGTCGGGGCCGCGAGGATGTTGGCGCGCACGTCGGCGAATGCGGGTGCCGAGGGGATGGCGCTGACGATGGCGAAGGCCGCGATGAGGCCAACGATCAGCAGCGCGGCCGCGTAGCGGGTGATGGATTGCATGGTGAATCTCCTGACACGAACCGGTGGCGGCGCGGACGGCATGGGCTCGTCCAGCACGGCGGTGAGGCGGTCGAGGAGTTCGGCCTCGACCGCGGGGTCGGGGCCGGTGGGGATGGGTGTGCCGCGCATCGTGTCGACGGCGCGGTCCACCGGATCGTGTTCGTGATTGTGGTTGTCATTTGGATAGCGGGTCATGGTGCTACCCTCGCTTTCAAGCTGGCTTGCTCGGCGGCCGCGAGACGATCGCGGAGCCGATTGCGGACGCGGTGCAGCAGGACGCGGACGTTGCCGGTCTTAAGCCCGACGTGTTCGGCGACCTGCTGGTCGTTCCATCCACAGATGTAACGCAGTGTGAAGACGACGGCGTGTTGTTCGGGCAGGTCCCCCAGCGCGTCGCGCAGGCGTTCGATCGTCTCGCGATCGGCGGCCTGTCGCGCGGGGTCGTACCCGCTTCGATCCACCGGCGGCGCCTCTGCCAGTGCCTCCTGCCGGCGACGGTGGCATGCCTTTGACCTGATCTGGTCGATCGCCCGTCGCGTGGCGGTGTGGATCAGAAACGCGGGCCAGTTGGCGATGACCTTCCGCCGGGTCTGCCGCACCGCGGCGACGAACGTTTCCTGATAACAGTCGTTCGCGTCTTCGGTGTTGCCGAGCAGGCGGTAGGCCGTTTTCCAAACCAACGGTCCGTGTGTTCTGACGATGTCCGGCCAATCTACCGTTGTCATCGTTGCGTCCAATCTGCAGACTTCTGCGTCAACCTCAACGACGCGGAGATAGGGGGTGTGTTACATGGTATTCGAAAACAGGGTTCGTCCGATAAGCCGATGCCCCGATCGGTAAGGATTTGAGGGTGTTTTCCGTGGTCGGCAGGCGGTGGGTCTGATAAGATGCCGGCCGCAAGAGGGAGCGGGTCACCAGGCACATGGAAGTGCGGAACCGATCAGGGGCTATCGCTATGGGTCGAATGAATGCGTGGGCAGGGTTGGGGCTGTTGTTGTTGACGGGTGGGCAAGCCGAGGCGGCGATCGAATCGGTGGGAATCGCCGAGCCGATTGTCGAGGCCGGTGTGTCGGTCGATGTGAGCGTGAGCGGGATTCTGAACGACGGGGGCTGGTCGATTCATACCGGCGACGTGCGCGTGTCAGCCACGGATGTGTGGGTGGACGTGGTGCTGTATCGTGATCCGCACGTGTTGGCGACGCAGGCGATCCGCCCTTTCGATTTCGTGGTTCAAATACCCGGCTTGTTGTCGGGCGCATACACGGTCACGCTGCGAGAGCACACGCTGCGCGCCTCTCAATTCGGTGAAATCGACGTGCTTTTCACTGACCCGCTGGCGTATGAAGGGCCGACTGGCGATCCGTTTGGTTCGTATGGGTATCTGGATCACACGCAGTCGATCAGCGTGATCGAAGCCCGGGATGTGCCGGAGCCCGCGTCGCTAGGTGGGCTGGCGTTGCTGAGTTTGGCAGGATTGCGACGCCGACCAGACCGACGTGGACGAACTGGTGCGTGAGTATCTCGGCACCGAGTACGGCGACGCGGACCTGGACAAGATCGTGAACCCCACCGAACCTGGCGGCGCTGACGCTGAACTGGCTGTTCGATAACTCGACCGGTGGCGAGATTTAGACGGCTCCTGAGCCGACCACACCCCTGCTGTTGGGCTTGGGGGCAGTTGGGCTGATTCGACGTCGCAGAAAATGATGTAAGACTCTTTTCCACATAATCTTAACGATAAGACACGGCGGTTTTCCACCCTGTTTTTTCTTATAGAAAATGGGGTTGGCGACCCACCTCGGCCAAGTAAAGCGCGCGAAAATGTTTGAGATTTTCCCGATCCGACTCGTCCCTAAGTTGGTTGAGGTGCTATTTTTAAGTGGCATAGGCTCAGGGCTGGGGCAGAAGACGCGGTCTTTATCGCGTGTCCGACGCTTTGAGACGCAACGATTCCTAGAATCAACTATGAGGGCCTAAGGAGGATACCCCGTGGTACATGTATCGACACCCCATCGCGTCGTGCGAACTCTTGTTTGCGCGGCATTGTTCGGCATCACCCTGATGACGGGCACCAGCGCCAAGGCTCAGGTCAACATCATCCAGATCATCGCTGACGATCTGAGCTGGGTGGACCTGTCGAGCAATCTGGCCAATCTGGGCAACGCGTCGACCTACTATCAGACGCCCAACATCGACCGCCTGGCCGATGAGGGCATCTCGTTTACCAGCGCGTACGCGATCCAGAACTGCGAGCCGACCCGCGCGACGGTCTTCACCGGCCAATACCCCACGCGTACGGGCGTGCACAACGTGGACGGCCTGAACCGCGGCAGCGGCATCCTGACCGCAGCCAATGACCTGGATCACATCGAACACAACGCGATTACGCTGGGCGAAACACTCCAGTCCAATGGTTACCGCACGGCCCACGTGGGCAAGTTCCACGCGTCGGCCAACTCCGGCGACATCACCACGTTCCACGGCTTCGATGTGAACATCGGCGGCAACGAAACCGGCAGCCCGGACCAAAACTATCACGCGGACGGCTCGGGCGTCTTCGATAACCGCGTCAGCTCGAGCATGGACACCTACGGCACGCCATACACCCAACAGTACGTCGATGACAACCTGGCGCCCTATGCGACCGGCAACAATCCCGACGTGCTCTGGCAGGGAGGTGATCAGCACGGCGACCGCAAGCACCTGACCGACGCCACCGTCGACGGCGCGTTGGACTTCATGGACACCGAGGTCACCGCCGGCAACCCGTTCTTCGTCAACGTCGGCTTCCACGCCGTGCACACGCCGATCAACAACAACGTGGCCCGCGATGACCTGGACACGAAGTGGAACGGCATTTCCTCCAGCGATCCTCGCCACAGCAACAACAACTACGCCGCGATCCTCGAGGGCATGGACCAGGGCATCGCCCGTCTGTATGACTTCGTGCACGATCCCAACGGAGATGGCAACACCGCCGACAGCATCGCCAACAACACCGTGATCGTCTTCACCAGCGACAACGGCGGCCACGAGGGCCCGACCGACAACGCGCCGCTGAAGGGCCGCAAGGGCTCGCAGGACGAGGGCGGCATCCGCGTGCCCATGATCTT
This sequence comes from Phycisphaeraceae bacterium, assembly GCA_028281485.1. GTDB lineage: Bacteria > Planctomycetota > Phycisphaerae > Phycisphaerales > Zrk34 > JANQHD01. Next base: position 13,590 of record JANQJT010000152.1, on the reverse strand, counting down.
CTGGGCGCCGGGCATCATCGACGCGGCTGACGAGGGCACGACCTACGACAACGCGGTGCACGTGGTCGACCTGTACCAGACGTACGCGGAGCTGACCGGCTCGGCGCTGCCGGATTCGAGCACGCACCCGGTGGACGGCGAGTCTTTGGCCGGCTTCCTCGACGGCAGCAAGACCGAGCTCGAGCGTGACTCGATCTTCTTCCACTTCCCCGGCTACCTCGACAGCCGCTCCAAGCCAACCTCGACGATCAACCGCCGGTTCGGCAACGAGCAGGTCAAGCTGATGTACTTCTACGAGGAGCAGCAGTATTCCGAGGACGCCAGCTACGCCGGCGATCCCGGCGCGTTCCTGATGTTCAACCTGAACGCCGACATCGGCGAGGCGAACAACCTGGCGGATGGCTCACTGAGCGGGCTGGACTTCAAGCGCGGCGCGCGTGCTGCGTGGGACCTGAACAAGTTCCTCAACGACACGAACGCGATCTATCCGAAGTTCGGCAGCAGCGGCCCCGAGACCGACACGGTCCACCACACCCCGCGCATGACCTTCGAGACCAACGAGACGGCGCAGGGCGCGGCGTTCTTCGACGGCAACACGTCGGTTCAAATCACCGAGAACGACATCACGCTGACGCTGACCGCGATCGGCAGCAACGCCGTGCTCGACGCCAACGAGACGGGCGTGGGTGTGGACTCGGACCTGGACAGCGGCGACGCCTCAACCGTACGCCGTGTGGACGGCACGCTGAGCACGCCCGAGGCGCTGCACTTCTCGTTCGACGAAGACGTGCTGCTCAAGAGCATCCTCGTCGGCGCGCTCAGCACCAATGGCAGCGAGTCGATGCGGTTGGATTTCGTCTCCGGCGACAACCCGTTCGCGGGGCTGACCGGGTACTCGGGCAGCTACGTGGTGACAAGCAACTCGCTGACGTACACCACGTCCAGCGGCGCGGCGACGCCGTTGCTGGTCGAGTTCGGCATGCTGCAGCAGGAGGAGATCCTCATCACCGCCGGCACGACGCTCGCGTTCAGCGGCAACCCGGCGACCGGCGGCGGCATCCTCTTCGATAGCATCTCGGTGGCTTTGGCGATCGACAACATCCAGAACTACCTGTTGGACTTCGACGAGAGCGACACGCTCGACGCCGGCGACATCGACGCGGTCTACGCGGGTCTCGGCAACGCGGCGCTGGATGTCGATCTCGACGGCGACGCCGACCAGGCCGACGTAGACGAGCTGGTCCGTGTGCACCTGCACACCGAGTACGGCGACGCCAACCTGGACTACATCGTGAACCCGACAGACCTGGCGGCGCTGACGCTGAGCTGGCTGGGGCCCGGCGGCTGGGCCAACGGTGACTTCGACGGCAACGGCGTCGTCAACCCCACTGACCTCGCGTTGTTGACGCTGAACTGGCTGGTCGACAACACGCCGGACGACGGCGACCCGGGCACGGGTGGCGGCGGCATCCCCGAGCCGACCACGGCGCTGCTGTTGGGCTTGGGCGCGATGGCGCTGGTCCGCCGGCGCGTGCGGTCGTAAGCGACCCATACCGTTTCGATAACTCACCGGGCGAACACCTGTTCGCCCGGTTTTTCATTGGGCGGTGGGTGACACCGGGGCTTGCGTTCCTGGGGTTGGGTGTCGGGCCGGGCGCTGCTAAGGTGTGTGGCTCGAACAGCAGGAGCGAAACGATGAGCTTGAAACTGGCGGTGATTGGCGGCGATGGGGTCGGTCCGGAGGTGACGGCGCAGGCGCTGCGTGTGCTGGAGGCGGCGTCGAGCGCGACGGGCCTGAAGACTCACACGTTCGATTTCCCGTTCTCGGCCGACCACTTTCTGGAAACCGGTCACGTGTTGGACGAATCGGACATCCTGGCGCTGCGTGAGTACGACGCGATCGTGCTGGGCGCGGTGGGCGGCAAGCCCAACGACCCGCGTCTGGCGGGCGGGGTGATCGAGAAGGGAATCCTGCTGCGTCTGCGTTTCGAGTTGGACCAGTACATCAACCTGCGGCCGGTCAAGCTGTACCCCGGCATCGACACGCCGCTGGCCAACAAGACCTCGGACGACATCGACTTCGTGTGTGTGCGTGAGAACACCGAGGACCTCTATTGCGGTTTGGGCGGGATCATGCGCAAGGGCACGCCGCGGGAGGTGGCGAATCAGACGATGGTGGCGACGCGTTTCGGCGTGGAGCGCTGCGTCCGTTACGCGTTCGAGTTGGCGCGGACCCGTCCGCGCAAGCACCTGACGCTGGTGCACAAGACGAACGTGCTGAACTTCGCCGGGGACACCTGGCACCGCGCGTTCGAAGAGATCGCTACGGAGTACGACGACGTGACGACGGCGTACAACCATGTCGATGCGTGCTGCATGTTCATGGTGGCCAAGCCGGAGGTGTACGACGTAATCGTGGTGCCGAACATGTTCGGCGACATCATCACGGACCTGGGCGCGGCGATCGCGGGCGGTATGGGCATCGCGGCCAGCGGGAACCTGAATCCCGACGGCGCGGCGCCGAGCATGTTCGAACCGGTGCACGGCAGCGCCCCGGACATCGCGGGTCAGAACCTGGCCAACCCGATCGCGGCGATCGACTCGATGGGGTTGTTGCTGCGTGAGGTGGGTCGGATCAAGGACGACGCGTCGGCGGTGAAAACCGGCGAGATGATCGGCGCGGCGGTGCAGGCGAGCACGCCGAACTTCGCGGGCAAGGGCCTGGATCGCAGCGGCTACAAGTGCGACGAGGTCGGCTCGATGATCATCGATGCGCTGGGGTAATTCGTTGTTGTGTGCAACGGTTACCGGGGCGTATCGTCTATCGCCACGAGACGGGGTCTTGTCTCGTGTTCTTGCTTGCTATTCCGCGTTGTTAATCGGGTCGCACTGATTACAGGATCGAATCGGCATGCACGCAACAAACAACGGAGCCGGGCCTACGCCGGCGGGTGAACGCATCGTGTCCATCGACGTGCTCAGGGGTTTTGCGCTGCTGGGCATCCTCACGATGAACATCAGCATGTTTTGCATGTTGGAGGCGGTGTTCTTCAATCCCGAAGCGGCCGGGCCGCTAAGCGGGCTGGACGCGGTGGTGTGGTGGCTTGGTCAACTGCTGTGCAGCTACAAGTTCATGACGATCTTTTCGATGCTGTTCGGTGCGGGCGTGGTGCTGATGTACGAGCGTCGTGACGCGGCGGGGCTGCGTTCGGCGGGATTGCATTACCGGCGGATGGCGGGTTTGTTGGTCATCGGCCTGATCCACGCGTACGCGCTGTGGTACGGCGACATCCTGGTGTCTTACGCGGTGTGCGGGTTGTGGGTGTTTCTGTTGCGTCGGCGTGGGCCGATTCTGTTGATCGTTCTGGGCCTGGGTTTTCTGGGAATCGGTAGTGGGATCAGCTTGCTGAGCGGGTGGAGCTATGCGTACTGGCCGGCCGAGGCGCAGGCAGACATGAGTCTATTGTTCAATCCGCCAACCGAGGTATTGGCTGACGAGACCGCTGCTTATCGCGGGGGCTGGCTGGCGCAGATGTCGCATCGCGTGCCGGCCTCGATCAAGATGCACACGGTGACGTTCCTTTTCTACCTGCTGTGGCGCGTGACCGGGCTGATGCTGTTGGGCATGGGGTTGATGAAGCTCGGCGTGCTCAACGGTCAGGCATCGCGACGCGCTTACCTTGGCTTGATCGTGTCAGCGATCCTGCTCGGCGTTCCGCTGATCGTGTGGGGGTTGATTCAATACCCCGCGAGCGCGCGGGCTACCGTGTCATACGTGTTCATCGGTTCGCAGTACAACTACTGGGGCAGCGTGTTGCTGGCGTTGGGTTACGTGGGGGTGATCATGCTGGTGTGTCGGGGTGGCGTGCCGCGGGTATTGGGACCGTTGGCGGCGGTGGGTCGCACGGCGCTGACGAACTACATCGGACAGACGGTGATCTGCACGTTGCTGTTCTACGGCACGGTGCACAACCTGGGGTGGTTCGGGCGCGTGAGTTGGACGGCGCAGGTGGGCGTGGTGGTCGCGGTGTGGGCGTTGCAGGTCGGCTTGTCGGTGTGGTGGCTGAAGCGGTTCCGGATGGGGCCGCTGGAGGCGGCGTGGCGGTGGGCTTCGTACGGCAAGCGACCGACGATGTTGCGGGCGTAACGAAAGCCCGGCTTTCGTGTGTCAGGCCGTGAACAGGTTACGTCATCGTGTGACTGTCATATCTTCTTGGAGGAAATAAGGGGCAATCCGCCCTTTCGTGGCTGCGAGGGCTGTGATGGGGATTTGATTTCCGTCAAAAGCGCGGGGCGGTACAATTTGTCGTCATCTTCTCTTTTCTGAGGTCCCGGAGGTCGACATGCAAAACGAACCGATCGACGATCGAATGGCGATGGATGAAGCCGCCGCGGCGACGAAGAAGCCGGGCGTGCTGGTCATTGTGGCTGGGCTGGTGACCAGCGCCGCGACGATGGCGCTGTCGGCGGTGATCGCGTGGAACACCGAGTTCGATCCGATGGGTTTGTACATCATGTTCATCTTCCCGGCCGGTGCGCTGATCGTGGGTCTTGCGGCCGGGAGCGGTTACGGGCTGATGTCGTGGAAGACGGGTGCGAAGATTGGCGGGGGCATCTTGGCGGTGGTGGTGCTGCTGCAGATCGCGACGTACTGGATGAGTTGGAGCATCGACTATCGCATGGCCAAGCCGTACTTCGAACAGGAGATGTCGTTCTTTGAGTATTACGACACGGTGACACGCGGGATAGCGTTCGAGAAGGAGGGTGGCGATGGATACGGCGAGCCGCTGGGGGCGTGGGGGTACGGGATCCGTGCGCTCGAGGTCTTGGGCTTTATCGGGGGCGGGTTGATCGCGCCGATTCTGCTTTGGAACGTGCCGTACTGCGAAACGTGTCGGCTGTACATGAAGCGCAAGACGGTGACTTTCCTGCCGCTGGGTGTGGATGTGAAGGCAGCAAAGAAGCTGCAGAAGAACAAGCCCGGTGATGAAGACATGCGGGCGAACGCGGAGCAGATGCTTGAGGGCAACGCGGCAGTGGTCAACAACCTGATGCGGCTGGCGGAGACGGGGGATGTCGATGACGTGCAGGGGATATTGAAGGCGAATGGCCTGTCATCGAAGGAGGCGGGGAAGATCACGTCGCGGGTTCAGGTGGACGCGGTGCGGTGCAAGTGCTGCCGGGCGGGGCACATGGAACTGAAGGAAGTGACCGGTCAGGGCGACAAGACCTCAACCGAAAAGCTGGGCGAATACCCGATGACGGCTGAGCAGTTGCAGCGGCTGACGGCGTGAATGGGGCCGCATGGATGGGCGAGACCGGACCATTTGGGGATTTGTCACATTTTCAGATTTTTTCATTGACCGTGTGAAATGGGACGATATGTTTGTCGTCTTAGCTCGTAGCCGGCACGCGTTGTGCCAGGAGTAGAAGCCATGAAACGCAACACGCAGACCATCTCGACCCCGCGTTACGCCACGATGCAGGCGGCCGTGGTGTGTGTGCGCATCGGTTTTGAGCGACTGGTTCACACCAACGGTAACGGCAAGTGGGACACGGGCGGACCGTAGCGGCGAAAGCGTTTAATCAGCGTATTCAAGCCCCGCGGTCTGAAGACCGCGGGGTTTTTTGTTGGGTGACGGAACAAGGAAACACAGGGCTTTCGGGAAAGGACTTGGATCATGTCGATCGTTTATTACGAAGGGGATCGGATCTACTTTCGGCCGATCGAGGTCGAGGACACCAAGACGTTTCAGCGGTGGATCAACGATCCGCGCATCTGGTCGACGCTCGGCCATCGTCTGCCGATCAACGAGCACCGCGAGCGCGAGTGGATGGAAAGCAACGGCAAGGATGACCGGCACGTGGTGTTCGGTGTTGTGGTGCGCGACGGCGAGAAGCTGATCGGCTCGACCGGATTGCACCGGATCAACCGCACCAACCGCTGCGCGGAGTTCGGCATCGTGATCGGTGACATCGAGTCGCACGATCGCGGTTTCGGCACGGAGGCCGCCAAGCTGACGCTGCGATACGCGTTCGAGGAGCTGAACCTGCACCGCGTGTACCTGGGCGTGTTCTCGCACAACCCGCGCGCGATCCGCGCCTACGAAAAGGCGGGTTTCGTGTGCGAGGGCTGCGACCGCAAGGCGCACTGGAAGCACGGCGCGTACCACGACATGTTGCGGTATGCGGCGCTGCGTGACGAGTGGTTGAGCGAACAAGACAAGGCAAGAAACTCCAACAAGGAGACGCAAGAGGTGTGATATGAATAGCACGTTGACGAAGATCGAGATCTGGCCTTACTGCGACCTGGACCGGGCGGGCGTGGTGGCGTTGTGGAACGAGGCGTTTGCCGATCCGCGGGCTCACAACCTGCCGGACCTGGTGATCACGCGGAAGATGGCGGTGCAGCGCGGCTTGTTTTTTGTGGCGCTGGTCGACGGCAGGGTGGTCGGCACGACGATGGCCGGCTACGACGGTGTGCGTGGTTGGTTGCACCGGGTCGCGGTGTCGAAGTCGTATCGGCGTCAGGGAATCGGTCGGTCGCTGGTGGAGCACGCGGTGCGTGCGCTCAAGGCGATGGGCTGCGCGAAGGTGAACCTGCAGGTCAGAGCGGACCACGCGGAAGCGGAGGCGTTTTACGCATCGCTTGGTTTCGGTGTGGAGGATCGCGTGAGCATGGGATTGACGCTGAAGGAGAACGTGTGATGGTCGGTGATCTGATCAGACCGGTTGCGTCGCGGGACTACGAGGCCCTGGCGGAGTTGATCCGTCGGGCCTTCGCCCCGCCCGCCGAGCGGCTGGGATTGACGCCGGACAACTGCCCGGTGCACCCGTCGGACTATACCGTGGACTGGGTGCACAACGACCTGGCCAAGGGCCGATGTTTTTTTGTGTTGGAAGAGGGCGACGAACTGGTCGGGTGTGTCGGTGTGTGCTTCGGTGAAGACAGCGAGGCGGAGATGACGCGTCTGGGTGTTGAGCCGGACCAGCAGGGTCGCGGGTTCGGCTCCGCGCTGGTGGGGTACGCGGAGCGTTATGCGCAGCGCGAGGGCGCGCGTGAGATGAGCCTGCATCTGCTGGCGGAGCTGGACGACCTGCGCCGGTGGTACGAGCACCGGGGTTATGATTACGTGGATACGATCGATATCGATGTCGTGCCGAGTCCGGTGGGCGTAATGACGAAGCGATTGGGGAAATGAACAATGGTTGATGTGCGTATATTGGAACCGGGCGACGAGGCGGCGGCGGAGGCGTTTCTGCTGCCACGCATTGAATCGTCGATGTTTCTGCTATCGAACATGCGACGCGTGGGGCTGGCTGATGGTGACGAACGCTATCACGGGACTTATGCCGGCGCGTTCGATTCGGACGGGCGACTGATTTCAATCGCGGGTCACTTCTGGAATCACAACGTGATCCTGCAGGCGCCGGTACACCTGGAAGCGTTGTGTCGTGCGGCGGCGGAGGCCAGCGGGCGGAAGGTGCGTGGTGTTGTGGGGCCGGCGTCGCAGGCGGCGGTTTGTATCGATCTGTTTGACCTGCCCGAGTACGGCGAGCGTGTTCAGTTCAAGGAACATGAGGGGTTATACACGCTGGGTCTGGATCGACTGCGTCTACCCGACGCGTTGGCTGAAGGGAAAGTGCTCTGCCGATTGCTGGAGGCGCAAGACCGCGAGGCGTACATCGACATGCTTCGCGCCTATGAGATCAACGAGACGGGGCGGAAGCCCGGCGAGGCGCTTGAAAAACGTTTGATTGAGATGTTTGAGCACGGCCATCGTGAGCGGGACGAATGGGTCTTGGAAGCAGACAGCGACCTGGTGGCGATGAGCGGGTTCAACGCGAAGATCACGGAGGCGGTGCAGATCGGTGGTGTATATACGCGACCGGAGCTGAGGGGGCGTGGGTACGGCCGATGCGTGGTGGCGGCGTCGCTTCGGGACACGCGGGCTGAGGGTGTGGAGCGGGCGATCCTATTTACCGGTGAACAGAACGTCGCGGCGATCCGCGTGTATCAATCGCTCGGATTTGAGCGGATCGGAGACTACCGCATCCTGATCTTGCACGGGGCGTGAGGGGCTGAGGAAATCGCGAAAGGCCGATTGAAAATCGCAATACACCTTGACATAGAGGGGGTGTGATGAGATACTTATACGCAGAAGAGTCACCGGAAACTGGTCTACCGCAAATCCAAGACCTGGTGACCCCCAGAAATAATCGGTAAACACCATGCCCAAATGCATCGGCATTATTGAGATGCCGCAGGATCGTCCGGATGGACGGCTTCGGCGGTTTGAGAAGACATTGATCACCGGTCCGGGAGACCCGCTTATTCCCGCACGCCTGGTGGCGCAGTATCAGCTGCGCACGGGTTTGCTGGTGGAGGGTGAGTACGGCGATGCGCGCGGGCCGGAGCCTAACGGCAAGCGGAAGAAGAAGAAGAGCAAGACGCAGAAAGAGATCGCGTCGGCTCCTCGGATCACGAAGATTCACACGATCGACGAGGTGCCGGTGGACCGGTGGACGCCGCCGCGCCCGCTGGAGGACCAGGTCTCGATCGACCCGCAGCCGCAGCTGACGCTGGAGTACCCGGGTTGTCCGCCGGCGTGTCGCTTGATCGATCTGTTCTGCCCGATCGGGTACGGGACGCGCGGGATGATCGTAAGTCCGCCGAAGGCGGGCAAGACGACGCTGCTGCAGAACATGGCGGTGGCGTTGGAGAAGAATCACCCGGACCTGATCGTTTGGTCGCTGCTGATCGACGAGCGCCCGGAAGAGGTGACGGACTTTCGGCGGAACGTGCCGTGCGAGGTGTTGGCGTCGAGCAACGACCACCCTGCCGAGCGTCACGTGGGTCTGGCGACGTGCGCGATCGAGCGTGCGAAGCGCATCGCCGAGCAGGGCAAGGACATCGTGCTGTTGATCGATTCGCTGACGCGTATCGGGCGGGCGTTCAACACGGCGCCGGGTCAGCAGCAGGGTGGGCGGACGCTTTCGGGCGGCTTGGACATCAAGGCGCTGGCGATCCCCAAGCAGCTTTTCGGCGGGGCGCGAAAGATCGAGGGCGGTGGCTCGCTGACGATGCTGGCGACCTGCCTGATCGACACCGGCAGCCGGGGCGACCAGGTGATCTTCGAGGAGTTCAAGGGCACGGGCAACATGGAGCTGATCCTCGATCGCGACATCGCCAACCAGCGCATCTACCCCGCGATCGATCTGGCGGCCAGCGGCACGCGTAAGGAGCACCTGCTGATGGACGAGCAGACGCTTAAGACGGCCACGGCCCTGCGCCGCCGGCTGATCGACATGCGTCCGATCGACCAGGTGCAGCAGCTGCTCAAGGCGGTCGAACACTTCAAGACCAACGACGAGCTCGTGGGCAAGAGCCGCCCCGCCGCGGCCGCGGGCTGATCTGAATACCAATCAGGCTTGAGTGGGTAGCGCGTCGAGCAGTTGCTTGACGACGTGCGCGGGGTCTTGTGCGCCGCAGACGCAAGCGCTGACGGCGACGGCGCGCGCGCCGGCTTCGATGACTTCGGTAATGTTTTCGGGCGTGATGCCGCCGATGGCCAGGTGGGGGGTGTGGGGGTGAGACTCGGTGAACTGTTGGACGTATTCGGTGCCGGCGGGTGTGCGGTCCTTGGTGGGCGTGGCGAAGACCGCACCGACGCCGCAGTAGTCTGCGCCGGCGTCGACGGCGAGGGCGGCCTCGTCGAGGTTGTGCGTGCTGATGCCGACGAGCAGGCGGCGACCGGCGATGCGGCGGACCTGCTGGATGGAGAGATCGTGTTGACCGAGGTGGACGCCGTGCGCGCCGGCGGCGAGGGCGATGTCGGGCCGGTCGTTGACGATGACGGCGCAGCCGGTGTCGGCCCGGTCGGCGAGGGTGACCAGTGAGAGCGCCGCGGCGTGGAGCTGCCCATCGGTCAGGTCCTTTTCGCGGAGCTGGATGCAATCGGCGCCGGCGTCGATGGAGAGGCGCGCCACGTCGAGCCAGTCGTGATGCGTGCAGAGCGACTCGGTGACGAGCACGCAAAGGCGCCAGGCGTGAGGGTTGGGGCCGGCGAGTCGTGCGGCGAGTCGTGACTCGAGGTCGTAGCCGCGGTAGCGGAGCGCTTCGATGCGCGCGGCGAAGGTTGGGCCGGCGTCGGTGAGCTTGCCAAACTCTTCGAGCGATCGCAGGGCTTCGCTGAGGCGTTTGCCTGCGGCGACGGCGACGCCGAGGGGATCGTCTCGCCGGGCTTCGGCCTCGGTGGTGATGGTCGTGCCGACGTCACCGGGCGTGTCGCGGTGCGCGGCCAGATCGGGCAGGAACGCCAGCGCGTCGGCCAGGTCGTGTCGCAGCGTTTTGAGTTCGGCTGAGAGCGTGCGATCGTTGAGCAGGAAACGCGCGGCGTCCTCCATGACGCGCAGCGCCTCGCGCGCGCGGTTGGCGTTGGCGTCGAGCAGGCGACGGGTATCGGTCACGGCTGGGTCTCCGTGGTTTGGCGGGTTGCGCCGGGTGAGCTGAAGAGGGCGTAGCCGTCGCGGTCGTCGATGCGGGCGACGAGCGTGTAGTGGGCGTCGAGCAGCGTGTCGGCGCCGGGTTGGTCACGGGCAACAAGGACGTAACAGGGCTGATCGGCGCGACGGGTGAGCGTGCCGAGCGTGCTGGGGATGATGGGCCTGCCGTAGTAGAACAGCAGCGCGGTGGAGGGGTCGTCGGTAATGGCGTCGTCGTCGGGATCGGTTTCGATCAGGCGGTAGACGGGTTTGTGGCCGACGACGTCGAGCATGCCGCTGGCGGTGACGGCCGCGTGGGTGGGGCCGGTGTGGTTGCGGCTGTGGCCGAAGGCGATCACGGTCAGGACGACGATCATCCAGATGAACGTGGCGAGGAAGGCGGTGCCGGGTTTCCATCGCCAGTGAGAGACGGCGCCGACCAGCGCGATGATGAGCAGCACGGCCAGGAGCGTGGCGGCGACGGGTGTGTTGATGCCGGCGAGAAGGGGTTGCGTGATGCGTCCGCTCTCGACGAAGTCGGACTGGAGAACGATGAACACGGGCAGCGCGATCGACGCAACGATCAGGCCCAGCCAGTGGGGGACGCGGATGAGGTTGATGCCGGGATCGGGGATGCCTTCGCCGGCGAGGTTGCCGTGGTGTGACCAGATCTGTGCGACGAGCAGGCCGACGGCGGGCATCAGCGGCAGCGCCAGTCGCAGGTCCTTGGCGACGGGGATCGAGAGGATGACCCCGAGCCCCACGAACCAGACCCACCCAATGAGCAGGCGGCGACGGAACTCACCGCTGGCCTGGAGGAACGGCTGGGCGAGCGAGCCGACGAGTGTGACGGTCCAGGGGAACACGACCAGCAGGATCAACAGGTAATAGACGGCGGGTTGCGGGGGCAGGTCGGCGCCGGTCCAGGCGTTGAACCAGCGTTCGACGGCGTCCTTGTGTTGCTCGGCGACGTGGAGGTACCACAGCAGCGCGATGAGGACACCGAGGAGGATGGAGAACAGCAGGCCCATGATGTTGGACAGACGCCGGGTGCGCGTGACCGCGATCGCGCCGGCGAGAGGGACGACGGTGTAGACAAGAGCGATGGGCCCCTTGCTGAGCGCGGCGGCGGCGAGGGCGATGCCCGCGAGGAACCAGCCGGTGACGCGTCGGCCCAGCCAGCTCATCGGGCGCATGGGACGCATGGCCCAGAGTCCGGCTGCGACGGTCATCGTGCTCCAGGCGAGCAGGTGCAGGTCGGCGGAGTCGAACCGCGCGAACCAGACGAAGGGCATGGTGGTACCGACGACGAGGGTGGCGGTGCGACCGACGCGGACGCCGCCGGCGTTGTAAGCCGCCCAGTAGGTTGCCGCCAGCGTGATGACGCTGAGCAGCAGCGCCAGCCAGCGCGAGCGGCGCACGAGCGTGTCGGAGGATGCGGCGTCGGCGTCGAGGTCGAACCACGTGAGCATGGTGGTCCATTCCGGCAGGGGCGGGTGGGTGTATTGGGGTCGGCCGTTGCGCGTGGGCACGACCCAGTCGGCGCCGTCGATGTGGTTGGCGTTGGTCCAGGTTTGCCGGGCGGTGAGCAGCAGCTCGAGCTCGCGGTCGTGTGTGGCGGGCGTGGTGGTCAGATCGATCGCAAGCGGAGGGAGACAGACCATGACGCCGAGCAGGAGCATGCCCCAGACGCGCCACTGCCTGGCCGGGGGCGGGGGCATGGTGACGCGCTTGGGCATGGCGGCGGCGCTGGTTGAGGCGCGTTTGGGTGAGGCGGTGTTGTTGTCGTTGCTGACCATGCACGCGTCATGATACCCCGGTCGGTGCGCCGGTCACAAAAGGCGAGATGTTGAGGCGGGTCAACGGCGGCGGGAGGTTTCGGCCTGGGGCAGGGGGATGACGACGCCGTGCGTGATGATGGGCATGGGCGGGTTGGCGGCGGTTTCGTCGGTGAAGCCCGCGAGGATGCCGCCGACCAGCGCGGTGTCCGTTTTGTCGAAGCTGGGGATGAGGGGGTTGGTGACGACGCAGTAGGTGCCGGGTGTGCGATCGCGGACGATGCCGACGCCGACAAAGGGTTTGTTGCTGCCGGGCAGCGTGAGGTCGGGATCGAACGGGCCGATGAGGAAGACGGGTTGGCCGATCTGATCGGCGCCGCCGGTGAGGACGGGGCCATATTGTTCGTTGAACAGGCGTTGGAGCTGGAGGGTGTGTTTCTCGGCGATCTCGCGGAAGGCGGTCTGGATGGATCGGCGGTGCTTGTCGAGTGCGGGGTCGTTGGGATCGACGTGTGCGAGTGTGCGGGCGAGGTTGTCGAGCGATCGCATGATGGGGTCGGTTTTGTTCAGGCCGGTGCCGTTGCATCGCGGGCAGACGGTGTCGCGGTTTTCGAATCGGGGGACGAGGACGTTGTCGTGACGCTCGCTGCCGGTGCGGACGCGCGTGGTCTGCAGGCCGGTGCCCTTGCACAGCTCGCAGTTGTGCAGTCGTTTGAAGAGGATGACGAGTCGGTTGTATTCGTCGGCGGAGCGCTTGGCGGTGAAGACGACGCGGGGGAAGGAGGTGTGAGGGAGGGTGCGGTCGCCGAGGGTTTGAGGCAGTTGATCGAGCGTGAGGGCGGAGGATTGAGCGGACCCGAGAAGTTGATCGATGGCGTCGGTGCGCATGACCAGGCCGTTGTCGCCGCGGATGGCCCAGGTGAACGCCGCGAAGCCGACGAGCCTGCCGAAGCGATCGACAACGGGGCCTCCGGCGTTGCGGGGTGAGACGTTGATGTCGATCTCCACCCAGCGGGTGGTGGCGTCGTGGTCGAGCGTGTTGCGCCAGCTGCGCCCGAGGCGGGCGTAGGTGATCGCGACTTCTTCGACGGCGGTCTGTGTGACGCGGTGTCGGCCGTCGCGCACGTGAGCGAGGTAGAGGATGTCTTCCTCGGCCGGTTCGGCGGCGTAGTCGAGGGGTTTGACGCGCAGCTTGACGAGCGGATCGGACAGGTCGATGCGCAGCAGGGCCAGGTCGCGATCGAGGTCGACGGCGAGGAGTTGGACGTCGAGCTGTTTGGCGGATGACTTGAGGTCGGCGGTGAGCTGTTTTGCACCGAGCAGCGGA
>JANQJT010000015.1 GCA_028281485.1 Phycisphaeraceae bacterium | reverse complement strand
TCCTCGGAGGGGGGGAGGATGAAGATCATGAGTGCGTCGGGTCGGGCGGCGCGGACGTCGATGGCGCCGTTGACGTCGATCTCGAGGATGACGTCGCGACCGCGGTCGCGGTTGGACTGGACGAAGGCCTTGGGTGTGCCGTAGTAGTGCCCGAAGACCTCGGCCCACTCGAGCAGGGCGTTGTCGTCGATGGCTTTTTGGAACTGTTCCTTGGTGACGAAGAAGTAGTCGACGCCGGGGGTGTCCTCGGCGGTGCGGGTGCGTGTGGTCATGGAGACGGAGTAGATGGCTTCGAGCTGCTCGAGCATCTCGTTTTTGATGGTGGACTTTCCGACGCCGGAGGGCCCGGAGACGACGATGAGCATGCCGCGGTCAGTCATGGGAACGACCTCCTGCGGCGTGAGGTTGTAGTTGAGACAGGATGGCTTGTTCATGGTTCACGGCTCGGTCGCTTTTTTGCGGCGTGTGGGTGTGAGGCGGATGGTAGCAAAAAGGGTGTTGGGGTTCAGGCTTCGATTGGGGCGGGAGTGGCGCCGGAGACGAGGAAGAGGCAGGCCATGCGGACGGCGAGTCCGTTGGTGACCTGTTGGAGGATGGTTGAGTTGGGTCCGTCGGCGACGGCGGATTCGATTTCGAGTCCGCGGTTGATGGGGCCGGGGTGCATGACGAGGACGTCTTTTTTCATCTGGGCCAGTCGGTGCGTGGTCAGGCCGTAGAAGTGCGAGTACTCGCGGGGGGAGGGGAAGGCGGGGGATTCGAGTCTTTCGAACTGGACGCGGAGCATGTTGATGACGTCGACGCGTTCGAGGACGTCGTCGAGGGATGTGGACAGTTCACAGCCGAGTTCTTTGAAGCCGGCGGGGAGGAGCGTGGGCGGTCCGACGAGGATGACGTTTGCGCCGAGGGTTCGCAGGCCGTGGATGTTGGAGCGGGCGACGCGGGAGTGAGCGATGTCGCCGACGATGGCGACGGTGAGGCCTTTGAGGTTGTAGTCGTCGCGGCCGAGTTGCCGGCCGATGGTGTAGATGTCGAGCAGGCCCTGTGTGGGGTGTTCGTGTTGGCCGTCACCGGCGTTGAGGACGGCGCAGTCGACGTGTTCTGCGAGCTGGCGTGCGGCACCGGAGCGTGCGTGGCGGACGACGATGACGTCGACGCCCATGGCCTCGATGTTGCGGGCGGTGTCGACGAGGGTCTCGCCTTTTTTCTCGGAGGACATGGAGGCGGTGAAGTCGAGCACGTCGGCGGAGAGGCGGCTGGCGGCGAGGAAGAAGGAGCTCTTGGTGCGTGTGGAGGGTTCGAAGAAGAGGTTGACGACGACCTTGCCGCGGAGGGCGGGGACTTTTTTGACGGATCGCGTGGAGACGGACTCGAAGCCGCGTGCGGTGTTGAAGATGTGACGGAGTTCGTCGGCGGAGAGGTCTTCCAGGCCGAGCAGGTGCTGGCGAGTCCAGGGAGCGGGATCGGATTTGGATCGAGCCACGGCGGTCCTTGGGCAGGGGTTTAGCGGGAGATCATACGGATGGCGTCGGCGTTGTCCATGGGGGTGAGTGAGACTTCGATGTGTTGGCCGGGTTTGGCGGCGTTTTCGAGGGCGACGAAGTCGGGCGCGATGGGCAGCTCGCGTCCGCCGCGGTCGATGAGGACGGCGAGCTTGACGCATCGGGGTCGGCCGAAGTCGAGGAGGGACTGGAGTGCGGCGCGGACGGATCGGCCGGACATGAGCACGTCGTCGACGAGGACGATGGTTGCGCCGTCGACGGGGAAGTCGATCTCGGTGGTGCGGACGGTGGGCTGGGGTCCGATTTCGGACAGGTCGTCGCGGTAGAGGGTGATGTCGACGGAGCCGAGGTGTTCGTGGGGGATGCGCTGGGCGAGGCGTTTGGCGAGGAGGTCGCCGCGGGAGCGGATGCCGACGATGGCGAGGGGGGAGTCGGCGCGGTCGGCGGTGCCGGTGGAGATCTGTTCGACGAGTGTGTCGATGTGACGAGCGACGTCGGCGGAGGCGGCGATCTGTTGGGTGGTGGCCATCGGGTTGAGTGTATCAGGGCGCGGGGGCGGGCTAAAGGGAGGGGTCGGTT
>JANQJT010000335.1 GCA_028281485.1 Phycisphaeraceae bacterium | reverse complement strand
GGCACAACCGAGGACAGGTTCGGGTGCGGCTGGGCGGTGAAGCAGACCTTGCGGTCGGCGGGGTGCGCGTCGAAACGCTGGAGGTGTTGCTCGGTAGCGCCGTCGCGATCGGTAAAGGCGAAGAACAGGCGGTCGGGGTTCACGCGGGCGCTGCGACGCTGCCACTTGGCCAGCGCGTCATCGGGGCCTGAGTCGTGGACGAAGTGGATCTCGATGTCATCGGCCAGCACGCCGACGGGATAGGCGGTGTTTATTTGCCGGTCGGCTTCGGCGGCGGGGTAGCGGGAGGTCTCGATGAAACGCATGGGGGAGTTGATAAGCGAGAGGTCTTCGATGAGCTTCAGGTAGCAGTCGGGGTGGAGGAACAGGCCGACGAAGGGGGTCTGGTACTCGAGGCCGAGGTCCTGGTAGACGGTGGCGCCCCAGCAGTTGCTGGCGACGATAGTGAAGCCGAGCTTGCGAGCGCGGTTGACGCGGCGGCGACGGGCAAGTCGATCGGTGAGTCGGGTGATCATGAAGAAGCCTGTGCGTTACTCGCGGAAGCCGGCGAGGCGCATGCGGACGCGCCGACCGAAGTTGCCGTGGGCGGCGCGTGACAGGGGCGGGATGCTGTCGAACAGCCGTGTCATCCAGCCGCGCGGCTGGGAGTCGCTCCAGAGCGTGCCGCGATCGCGGAGGGATTGCTCCCACACGCCGCGGTTCTTGTGCCAGCTGTTGGGGATGAGGGTGACGCGTTTGCCGAGGATGGTGGAGAGTATGGCCGAGTGCAGGCGGTTGGCGACGACCTCGCGTGCGTTTTCGTGCAGGCGGACCCACTGGGCGAAGCTGTTGGCGAAGAAGACGGGGTCGATGCTGATGTAGCGCAGGTCCTGTTGTCGCTTGTCGGTCTTTTCGTGGTCGAGTCGCAGCGACAGCAGGCGGTAGCCGCGACCCGGGTTGGGTTCGATGCCGGCCAGCCGCAAGACGTCGTCGCGTGTGAGGTTGAGGGCGGTGTCGTGTTCGAGGTAGACGGTGGCGTCGGCGCCTGCGACGGTTTGTGAGACGGCGTCGAAGCTGACGCGCTCGCGCGTAAACAGGTGGACCTGTTCACACGTTCTCTCGCGCAGCGTCTTGCCGAGCGTTTCGTCGAGGTATTGCGGATCGTCGGCGTAGGAGGACGGGCCGAGGATGGCAACGACGCCGGGCGTGGTGGCGGCCTTGTGGAGCTGGTAGACGGGGGTCTGGCCCCACCAGGGCACGTAGCCGCCCGAACCGTGGATGTAGACCGCGCTGCCGGCGGGGATCTCGCGGGCCATGAACGCGTTGTGGTCGAGCGTTTCGTACTCGACACCGGCCAGCGCCGCCAAGCGGTGCATGCCGTGGTAGATCAGCTCGTCGCCCCAGTTGCCGCCGGGCGTGACGAAGTAGAACGGCCGATCGCTCAGCGTGCGCAGCAGCGTGAGCAGCCGCGTCGAGGCGATCGTCTGTTCATCGGTGATGGGTGGTGTGTCGGTGGTGGTCATGGGTTGGCGTCGGAGGGAGTGAGCCAGTTGTGTGCGACGGCGACGCAGCCGTAGTTGGCGTCGTGTCCGATAGAGCGTCCGCCGACGGTGCCGGGTTCGACGTCGAACACGGCGGCGCCTTCGAGGTGGTCCTGGGATTCGCCGCCCGCGAAGACGGCGGCGTTGATGCGGTAGCGGCCGGGCACGAGGGGCCACTCGTCGATCGCGCAGGTGTATCGGCGTGCGGTGGCGTCGCCGACGCCGCACTCGAAGCTGGTGAAGCGACAGATGGGTTGGCCGCGGTGGTCGTAGACGGTGAAGACGATGTCGGCTGAGAGGTCCTTGCCTTCGAGGTCGAAGGTGAACAGCGCCGGTTGGCCGGTCATGAGATGGCCGTGCGGCGCGTCCTCGTCGACACGGACGGAAACGGCGGCGATGCGGATGTCGCCGGCGCCGGCGCGTTCGCCACGATCGATGATGTCTTCGGAGGCGGACTGCTCGATGGAGCCGAGGTAGGCGGCGACGGCGTCGGAGACGGCGGCGTCGGTGTGCACCATGGAGTTGCGGAGGAAGATGCCGCGCGAGCAGAGCTGTTGCACGGCGCCCATGTTGTGACTGACGAACAGGACGGTGCGACCGGACTCGGCAACCTCCTGCATCTTGCCGAGACACTTGCGCTGGAAGGCGACGTCGCCCACGGCCAGGACCTCGTCGACGATGAGGATCTCCGGCTCGAGATGTGCGGCGACGGCGAAACCGAGTCGCACGCGCATGCCCGAGCTGTAGCGCTTGATGGGCGTGTCGACGAACTCCTGCACACCGGCGAAATCGACGATGGCGTCGAATTTCGTGTTGACCTCGGTCTTGTTCATGCCGAGGATGGCGCCGTTGAGGTAGATGTTCTCGCGGCCGGTGAGCTCGGGGTGGAAGCCGGTGCCGACCTCGAGCAGGGATGCAACGCGGCCGAACATCTCGATGCGACCGGTCGTGGGCGCGGTGATGCGGCTGAGGATCTTCAACAGCGTGCTCTTGCCGGCGCCGTTGCGACCGATGATGCCGAGCACCTCGCCGCGGCGGACCTCGAAGCTGATGTCCTTCAGGGCCCAGTAGTCGTGGCGTTTGACGTGGTGGTCGCGGATGGAGCCGCCGTTGTCGGCGGTGTCTTGGGTTGGGGCGGAGCCGAGGCCGATCGCGCGCAGCGGCGCGGTGATCAGGCGGCCCAGGTCGCCGATCGTCGCCAGCTCACCGACGGTGAACTTCTTGCCGACGCCCTCGACGCGGATTGCGATGTCGTTGCTCATAGCGGTTGCCTTTAGACGATGTCGGCGACGGTCGAGTCGACGCGTCGGAAGTAGAACAGCCCCGCGATCAACAGGGCGAGCGTGATGGCAACGCTGATCGCCGAGAGCGTGGTCGGTGCGCCGTCGGCGTGACCGATGACCGACCAGCGGAAGCCCTCGACCACGACGTACATCGGGTTGAGCTGGAACAGCACCTCGAAGGTGGGGCGAACCGATTCGGACACGCCGGCGTTGTCGAGGATGACCGCGGCGGGGTAGGCCACGGGGGTGAGGTAGAGCAGGAACTGTCGGAAGTTCTGCGAGGCGTAGCGCAGGTCGCGGTAGCGGACGGAGAGCACGGCGATCCACACGCCCACGCTCATGGCCGCGACCATCGCCAGCAGGATAAACAGCGGCGCGTAGACGATGTTGGCGGTGGTGTCGACGCCGGCGTAGAGCATGAGCACGACGAGCACGACCAGGCCGAGCAGCAGGTCGAGGATGGAGCCGAACGTGCTCGCCAGCGGCGCGATCAGGCGCGGGAAGTAGACCTTGGTGATCAGCGCCTCGTTGGCGATGATGCAGCTGCAGGTCTGGGTGAATGCGCGGGCGAACAGCAGCCAGACTACCATGCCGCAGTGCGTCTTCACCATGTACGTGCTGGCGTTTTCCTCTTCGGGCTTGGCGCCGAGCAGCAGGCCGAACACGAGCGTGAAGATCAGCGTCTGGACGATGGGGATGACGATGACCCAGGTCGGTCCGAGCACGGACTGCTTGTAGCGGCTCTTGATGTCGCGGAGCGTCATGCGCCAGAGCATGTCGCGGTAGCGCCACAGCTCGACGAGGTCGATGGGATTCCATCCGCCCGGCGGCTTGATGACCATGGAGGGTGTGTTGGTGGGTGTGCTCATGCGAGCGTCCTTCCTTCGATGACGGCGCGGTACTCCGCGGCGGTGCGGGTGGCGCAGGCGTCGATGCTGAATCGTTCGATGGCGGTGCGGCGAGCGTTGTCGGCCAGGCTGCGCCGCAGGTCGACGTCGGCGATCACGCGCCGCAGCGCGTCGATCAGCGCCTCGTCGTTCTGTTCGGGTATGAGCAGGCCGGTGGCGCCGTCTTCGATGGCGACGGACGTGTCGGCCACGTCGGTGGCGACGATGGCCAGGCCAGCCATCATCTGTTCGAGCAGCGTGAGCGAGAGCCCTTCGCTGAGCGAGGTCTGCACGCCGATCTGCGC
>JANQJT010000323.1 GCA_028281485.1 Phycisphaeraceae bacterium | reverse complement strand
GTGGGCGGCACGGGAAACCCGTTCTGCACGCCCGACAGCGCCGCGGCGCTGCGTGCGGCGGAGATCAGCGCCGACGCCCTGCTCAAGGCCACGAAGGTCGACGGCGTGTACGACAAGGACCCGGTCAAACACGCCGACGCCGTGAGGTTTGACGCGCTCAGCTACGACGAGGCGATCAGCCGCGGCCTGCAGGTGATGGACCTGACGGCGTTCGACATGTGCCGCACCCATCGGATCCCGATCGTGGTGTTCAACATGCACGAGTCGGGCCAGATCGCCGCGGTGGTCAACGGCGAGCGTCGCGGGACGGTGGTCGGACCCAATCACGATTAATCCCATCGCGGCAGAGCGCCGCACGCCGCGCCGGCAGCGACCGGTCTGCGGCCGATTCGATATCGGAGGCCCAGGCATGAGCATCGAAGAAATCCTCCTCGAGTGCGAAGAGCACATGGAAAAGACCATCAACTACCTCAAGGGCGAGCTGCGCGGCATCCGCACCGGCCGGGCAAGTCCCGCGATGGTCGAATACGTCAAGGTCGACTATTACGGCTCGACGACCGACCTGCGACAGCTGGCGCAGGTGACCGTGCCCGAGCCGACGCAGCTGATGATCAAGCCCTACGACGCGTCCGCGGTGAAGGAGGTCTCCAAGGCCATTCAGGAAGCGGGCCTCGGCCTGAACCCGCAGATCGACGGCAAGGCGATCCGCCTGAACGTGCCCCCGCTGAGCACCGACCGCCGCAAACAGCTGGCCAACAGCATCAAGCAGATGGGCGAGCAGTCGAAGGTCGCCATCCGCAACGCCCGGCGTGACGCCAACAAGCACGTCGACGCGGCCGAGAAGGACAAGTCCCAGCACATCGCCGAGGACGTGGCCAAGGACACCAAGGACGAGATCAACGACCTGACCAAGAAGTACGAATCGACGGTCGTCGACATGATCGACACGAAGACCAAGGAAGTGATGGAAGACTGAAGCGGGCGCATAAGTGGGTGGGTCGACGGTCGCGTGGCGCAGGAGAATGACATGCGTCCTCAACGCTAGAGTGTGCTGTTGCTGGTTGCGTGCCTGTTTGCGGCGGCGAGCTGCTCGGCCCGCGCCGCGGAAAAGCCCAACATCCTCATCATCCTCGCCGAGGACATCAGCGAACAGAACAACGTGGCAGCGGACCACCCCGATGTGGTGCGCTCGATGATGAAGAAGATGCACGCGTGGGAGGCTTTGTTCGAGAAGACCCCGCTGTTCATCAGCGACATACATTGGATGCGGCCCCACACGCCTCTTTACGATCGCGAATACCAACTCACTCAGCCGGAATAATCAATCCACCGGGACGCATCGGTTGTGCGCCCATTGGCGCAGCTCGTCGATGTCTTCTGCCATGGTGACCGACAGCGGCGGGGAGACCGCGATCGCCTCTTCAATCATGGCGGTGGTGACCTTGCCGTCGCCGGCGAAGGCCGTGTGCAGCGCGCTGACGACCGCCTGCTCGATCTCGGCGCCGGTGAATCCGTTGGACACGCTGGTCAGTCGATCCAGGTCGAACGTCTCGGGGTCCTGGTTCAGCCGCGCCAGGTGGATCTCGAACACGCGGCGGCGGATTTCGGGCGTGGGCATGTCGACGAAGAAGATCTCATCGAAGCGGCCCTTGCGGAGCAGCTCGGCGGGCAGCGCGTTGATGTTGTTGGCGGTGGCGAAGAGAAAGACGGAGGCGGTGTGGTCCTGCATCCAGGTCAGCAGCGAGCCGAACATGCGCTGGGACAGTCCGCCGTCGACGTTGTGCGCCGCGGCCGAGGCGAAGCCCTTCTCGATCTCGTCGATCCACAACACGATCGGCGCCATGGCCTCGGCCTGTTGCAGCGCCTCGCGCAGGCGACGTTCGGACTCGCCGATGTAGCGGTCGTAGAGCACGCCGGGATCGAGCCGCAGCAGCGGGCGGTGCCACGCCGTGGCCACGGCCCGGGCGCACATGCTCTTGCCCGCGCCGGGCACGCCGAGCATGAGCACGCCGCGCGGCGGGCGCAGGCCGAACTTCAGCGCGCGGGCGCCGAGCGTGTCGCGCCGCAGCTCAAGCCACTTCTTGAATCTTTTGAAGCCGGCGATCTCCGACAGGTCGGCCGGGCTTTCGACGTATTGCAGCAGGCCGTCGCGGTGGAGCATCTGCCTCTTGCGCGCGAGGATACGGCTGATGTCGCCCTCGTTGAGGCGACGGTCTTCGCTGATCGAATCGATGATGATCTGCTCGGCCTGACGTCGGCTCAGCCCAAGCAGGTTGCGCACGATCATCGCCAGGCCCTCGCGGCTGACCTTCGCCTCGACGCGCTGCTGACGGTTCTCACGCTGGATCGTGTCGCGCACGATGTCGGCCAGCTCCGCGCCGTCGGGCAGGGAAAGATCGAAACGCGTGGACATGCCTTCGATGGCTTCGGCGGGCGGTTCCTTGCGGTCGATCAGGACGACGTGACCCTTGAGGTGACGGGCCCGCTCGACGCAGTCGTAGAGCAGGCGGCTGACCAGCGGTTCGTTGAGGTGCGGGCCGAGGTCCAGCAGGACCAGCATGCCCGAGGCGTCGTGTTTGAGGTGGTAGGCCAGCGCGGAGGCGGGGTCTTCGGTGTCTTTGATGCCGCGGCCGTTGGTGACCGGGCCGACGGTCAGGCCGCGGCTGATGGCCCACTCGCGCACGTCCTTGCCCATGTCGATGGCGACGCGGTAGAGGTTCTCCAGCGCGAACGTCTGCTCGTCGGTGACGATAGAGATGCACGCGTGACGCGCGGCCAGCAGCTTGGCGATGGCTTCCCGGTCGGACATACCGGTAGTGTCGGCCAAGGGGCGCGGTCGGTCAATCCTCGTCCAGGTGATTGACGATGCGGTCGAGCACGTGCAGCAGCTTGTTCTCGACGACCTGGTCCCAGCCCATCATTTTCACCAGCTCCTGGCCGGACTTGAGCATGGCCTTGCGGTCGGCGTCGGTGAAGGGGATGCGCTCGACGAGTTCGTCGGCGATGCGGGCGGATTCGATGCGCTCGATGGCGTCGCGCTGGGGCTGGTTCATGTCCAGCAGCGCGTTGATGGTGCGTTTCTTGTCGAGCTGGGTGTAGTCGGCCACGAGCACGTTGTCGACGGGCTGGTTGTCGGTGACGTACTCGACGAATCCTTCGCAGCCGCAGACGTTGGAGATGACGCAGACCGCCCCGCTGCCGAGCGGTTCGAGCGGGCTGATGCCGAACGGCTCGTAGGTGGCCATGCCGAACTCGACGTCGGTCGCCCAGCGGAAGCGTGCGATGTCCATGTCCTTGGGGCAGCGTTTGCCGATGCGCTCGCGCGACCAGCCGAACTGGTTCACCAACACGACCTTCACGTTATCGTGCTCGGCGTTGAACTGTTCGATCATGCGCCACAGGTCTTCTTCGGGGCCGACGAGGTCGGGGTAGCCGAAGCGGTGGTCGGCGGGCCAGCCGTACTCGGCTTCCATGTGACGCACGTCCTGGGCGCGACGTGTGCCGCCGGCGCTGGTGAGGATGTAGAGCACGCCGGTGACGCCCCGCTCGCCGAAGTGGCAGTCGAGGTGGCCGCAGACCTGGATGTCACGCCACAGGCCCTTGCTGATCACGGGGCGTGTGACGTGGGTCATCAGCACGTCGGGCTTGTAGCCGAGGGTCTTGTTGGTGTAGTCGATGAGCATCGTGCGGGCGTCGTTGCGCGCCTTCTGGGTGACCTTCGCGGCGGGCACGCCGTTGTAGACCAGCTCGATGTCGTGGTGATCGAAGTGCGAACCGAGGAAGTGCATCTCCTCAGCGGTGTAGTCACCGACGGCCATGACCGCGTCGCAGCAGTGCGACAGGCTGATGAGCTTGTGGCGGAACACGCCGGACAGGTCGCCGAACACGTCCTCGACGTACTGCTTCTTCTTGCGCGCCTCGCGGAGCACGTTGTAGAACATGGTGTCGTGGCCGGGGTGGTTCTCGACGATGTGCCGTGCGGTGGCGCACTCGTGGGCGTGGAAGATGGTGCGGAAGTCGTCGGCGCCGTCCATGATGCACTTGAGCGCGGTTCCCATGCCCATGAACTCGTGGCTGAGCACGACGCAGGGCTTTTCCTCTTCGCCGAGCAGCGCGTTGAGGGCGTAGAAGGCGGGCTCGGCCAGGCGGATGTATTCCTCGTAGCCCCAGTCGCTGTCGTAGCGGCCGGAGTCCAGGCCGAACGTCTCGTTGAGACGGTACTTGAACAGGGCCAGGCGGTCGTGGCTGATGTTGAAGATGTCGATCATCAGCACGTCGGCTTCGCCGGTGAGCTTGTCGCCGGGGATGTCGAAGGTGCGTTTGCCGTAGACGATGGGCGTGCTGAAGGCCCACTCGATGGGCCGCAGCTTGCGGCCCAGGCCGAGCTCGTCGATCTCGTCGACGCTGGAGTAGAGGACCGTGCCCTCGGTGCCCAGGCGTTTGGTCGGGTCGACGGCGACGTGCGTCTGGCACGGGCCGATGAGGATGGATCGCCCGATGTTCTTCTTGTAGACGGGGCTGGTCATGAGCCCTTCGAGGACGGTGCCGATGCCGCCGATCTTCTCGACGGCTTCGTGGGTGACGTGTGCGAGGGTGTGTTTTTGATTAGGCATAAAGATGGGTCGCTGTTGGGGTTGGGATTGAATGAATGGGATCGGCACAAACGCGGTCGGACTTGCGGTCGAAGCAGGCGAAGTTGCGGTTCGGTCTGCGTCGGAATGTGAGCAAGCAACGGCCGTGCCCAGACGGGCAAAGTCGCCGGAATCCTCCCTTGATCAGTCTGCGATGATTAACACGTGAGCACTCTCAGCCCGGCGGCAGGTCGCCGGGATCGATCGCCGGGCCGTCGTCTTCCGCCGGGTCGGCCAGGACGGTCTGTACACGACGCCCGACGGGGGTCTTGCCGGGGGTTTTCTCGCTACGGGGCATGGCGATCACGCCGGTACGAGCGACCTCGACGATGCCGTGCTGCGCCGCCAGCTCGATGAACGACTCGAGCTTGTCCTCCGTGCCGGACAGCTCGATCATCAGCTCGTTGTGGCCGACGTCGACAATCTTGCCGCGGAACATCTGGGCGAGCTGGATGACGTCGTTGCGGTCTTCGGTGCCGGCGCCGAGGCGGACGAGCAGCAGGTCGCGCTCGACGTAGTCGGCGGTGGAGTAGTCGACGACCTTGACGACCTCCACGATCTTGGCCAGCTGCTTGCGGACCTGCTCGAGCACGGCGTCGTCACCGGTGAGCACGATGGTCATGCGGCTGAGCTTGGGGTTTTCGGTGCGACCGACGACGAGGGAGTCGATATTGAAGCCGCGTGCGGCGAACATGCCGGCGACGTGGGCGAGCACGCCGGGCTGATTCTGGACCAGCGCGGCGATGATGTGTCGGGTGACGCTCATGGCGATCCTTTCCGTCCGTAAATCAAGGGGCGGCCATTGTAGCGAATCGGACGGATTTGGGGATCGAGGGGTGCTACTCGGCGTCGGCCTGGCTCAGCGGGGCGGGCTCGTTGACCGGCGGGGTGCTGCCGGGTTCGATCTTGTCGCCCGGGCCCTCGCTCTTGTCGTCGGCCTCGTTGTAGACCTCGGTGATGCTCACCCCGTCGCACCGACGCCGCAGCAGCATGTAGATCGTGCTGTAGCAGGAGAAGTAGTAGCTCAGGGCGTACGCGGCGACGAGGCCGACGGCCAGGTGGACCCAGACGAAGACGATGACGGCGGTGACCTTCTCGGTGGCGGTCAGCTCGGAGAAGTCGAGGTTGTAGGTCAGGTCGCCGACGCGCGGCTGGGACATGATCTGATCGAAGCGACCGCTCCAGATCGCCGTCGCGCCTTGGGCGAGATACAGCGCGGTGAAGACGAACAGGCCGACGAACAGGTAGGTCGCGGCGCCGTAGATGAGGGAGACGAAGGTGTACAGCAGGAATCGCCAGGGCCGGTTGAGCACGTAACCGTAGCTGCGGCTGAGCGAGTCGAAGGCGTCGGTGCCCTCGGCGCTGATCGCGGGGTACATCAGATGCACCGCGCCGACCCAGCCGATCAGGAAGAACGCCATGGCGAAGCCCACGGGGATGGCCAGGGCAAACAGCACGCCGGCCAGGATGTCCAGCACGGGCACGTGGTAGAGCAGACCGATCGCCGCCAACAGCAGCGCGAAGATGCCGATGAGGATCATGGGGATGGCCGGGGCCAGGGCGTACTGCAGCCAGCGCTTGCGAGAAAACGCGAACGCGGCGAACGCCGACTCGCGTTCGTCGGTGGCGACTTCCACGACACACATGCGGCTGATCGACCCGCCGAACAGCGACCAGATCCCCAGGAACAGCAGCATGCTCACGACCATGAAGCCGCGGTGGCTGTGCCACATCCACGTCGGCATCTCGTAGAGCACGACGCGCAGCGAGCCGATGATCGTGGGCGTGAGGTCTTCGTTGAACTGCGCCCGTTCGAGGTCGCGCGCGGGGTTGAGCTGATCCCAGCCGGGGTTGAGCTCGGTCGCGGCGGTGATCAATCGCGCAAACGCGTTGATCTTAATGTCGATCACCTCGCGGAAGATGCCGGTCGAGGCCAGGTCGTTGATCCTGGTCAGGTTCGTGTGGCGCTGGTCTTCGATGACGCTGCGCGCGGCGGCGTATTCTTCTTCGATGGCCTTGGCGGCCTCGGGGTCTGACGCGTCGGGTGTTTCGTCGGCCTGTCTTTCTTTCAGGTCTTCGATGCGGCCGTCGAAGTGGTCGTTGACGGCCTTGCGCGCCTCGCGGAACGGGCTGGACACCTCGGCGTAGTGCTCGATGGTGGCCTGGCGGGACTGGTCGGAATACGAGGCGGCGATGATCGCCAGCCGGCGGCGGACGGACTGCATCTCCATCTCGCGCCAATCGTCGTAGTCTTCAGCCGATTGTGTCGCGAAGCGTTGGAACTCACCGGGCACGACGCTGCGTCCGCCGAACAGGCCGTCCAGCAGCAGCGAGCTGATAAATACGGCGATCACCAAGAGTAGCGCGAGGCCCATCTTGCCGGGCTGCGTGGCGATGCGGAAGGATCGGAAGATCTCGGTAAACCAGAAGGTGCTGGCGTAGTCGATTCCCCGAACGGTATGGGCGTCGGACCGGCTGGGCATGGCGTTTTCCTCTTGCTCGCAGTCGATGTGATGATACAGGCCACGGGGCCCGCGGCCAACGCTAGACTATAGACATGCCGGATCGAGACGATGCCAGACTGACGTGGACGGTGCTGCTGGGGCGGTGGGTAGAGTTCGCCCAGTCGGCGGTGGCGCTGCCGGACGACGCGGACGGTCGGGCGTGGAAGGCGGCGGTGCCGGCGATCATCGGGCTGCAATCGCTGGCGATGGCGCTGCAACACGCCGGCGAACTGGATCGCGACGAGCGTCTGCTGGGCATCGACCGCGCGCGGGTGGGCATCGAGCGGTATACCGACGAGCTGCGCCGGGCGTTTGGCGATCAATCGCTGCACCCGATGCTCGATGAACTGATCCTTGATGCGTGGAGCGGTGTGAAACAGGCGCAGGCGATCGACGCGGCCCGGACCGATTGAGGGTTAAGCCGAGCGTGCGACGGACCGTTGATCGGCGGGGACCTTGTCCGGGGGCACGGCCACGAGCACGTCGTTGGGGATGATGCCCGCCTCGAAACCGATCATGTAACGCTCGCTGATCTGGCGGATGCCGCTGATGATCATCTGCTTCTGCAGACGCCACTCGGTTTCTACCAGGCGCAGGTCGTCGATGAGGATGGAGTGTTCCTTGATCGGGTGCTGGGCGAGGATGAGCAGCTCGTTGATGATCGGGTACGGCACGTCGCCGCCGTGCAGCGGGCCCGAGGCGTGGGCGTCGAGCCAGAGCGTGACCGGCTCGTTGATGTCGGCCAGGATCTTCGGCAGCCAGGAGAGCGTGTCGCCGTGACAGATGGTTACGCGGTCGTCATCGGCAAACTTCTCGGTGGCGTCGGCGGCAAGCTTGTCATCGATCTCGATGGAGTACACCTTTTCGAAGCCGACGTTCAACGCCTTCTCGACGGTCAGGCCGAGGTACGTGCCGGTTTCGATGAAGACGCGGTTGGGGTACTTGGCGAGGGTTTCCTGTTCGATGGGCATCATGCGCCTCCTTGCGCTGCGCGTACGACTACATTTAAAACGCATCGGCCAGACGGCTCCGCCGCCTTGAAACCACGGATGATAACGCGAACCGTGCACCGGAAACAGCATTGTTTTCGGTCAAGAATCGGATTGTGGATTACGGCGCGAACTTGGGATTCGGCTTGTTGGGCACCGGGGCGCCGGTTTCCTTAACCCACGCGGCGAGTTCGGCTTTGAGCTTCGCGGCGATCTCGGGGCGCGTTTCAGACAGATCGTTCTTCTCGCCGGGATCGGTTTTCAGGTTGAACAGCACGATCGAATCGTACTCGTAATAATGGATCAGCTTCCAATCGCCGCGCATGATCGCGCTGGCCGGGACGCCACGCCAGTAGTTCTCGTCGGTGCCGTAGACGGGCAGGACCCTGTTGTATGAGGTGCCCGCCAGGTAGAGCGGGTAGTGCCAAAAGATGGCGCGATCGCCGAGTCCGTCCTGTTGTGTCAGCAGGGGCACGATCGATGTGCCGTCGACGGGTTGGGTCGTCGGCAGATCGGCGCGGGCCAGTTCGGCGAAGGTGGGCATCATGTCGACGCCGGACACGGGGGTGTCGGTCACGGAACCGGGCCTGATCCGTCCGGGCCATACGGCGACGCAGGCCGTGCGGATGCCGCCCTCGAAGAGACTGCCCTTGGCGCCGTGGAGCGGGAGGTTGTTGGTGCTGCCGGCCGCCCCGCCGTTATCGCTGGTGAAGATGACGAGGGTGTTGTCGTCGAGGCCGAGCTCGGCGAGCGTGGCGCGGATGCGACCCACGCTGCGATCGACCACCTCCACCTCGGCGGCGAAGACGGGCTTCCAGTTGAAGCGGTCGTCGCCGGAGAAGGTCTTCTTCTTGTCGGTGTACTTGTCGACGAGCGATCGCTCGGCCTTGAGCGGGCCGTGCACCTCCCAGTGGTTGAGGTAGATCATGAACGGACGATCCCGATGTTCTTCGATGAACTCGATCGCGCGGTCGGTGATCTTTCTGCCGACATGGATGTCGCTGTAGAAGTTGGCGTCGGTTTCGGAGAACGGGCGCACGCCGTCGTTGGTGGACAGGTCGAAGCCCTGCTCGTCGCTGCCGAGGTGCCACTTGCCGATGCGTGCGGTGACGTAACCGGCCGGCTTGATCGTCTCGGCGATGGAGACCCACTTGCCATCGATGGTGTTGTGGTTGGATTGGAACGTGTTGTAGGCGGGGTCTTTCTCGCCGCGCGTGGGCACCTGCCAGCGCATCAGCTTGACGTCGCCCTTGCCCGAACCGCCGGGCTGGTAGAGCTTGTGTCGCGGCGTGTACATGCCGGTGACGATGCACGCACGCGTGGGGGCACAGTTCGGGCCGGCCGGGTAGAAGCGGTTGAACACCATGCCCTCTCGCGCCATCGCGTCGATGTTGGGCGTCTCGTAAAACTTGGCGCCGTTGTAGCCCACGTCGGCCCAGGCCAGGTCGTCGGCCATGATGAAGATGATGTTGGGCTTGGCGATATCGCGCTCATCGTCGGCCGGCACGCGGGTGGAGCACGCAACCAGCAGGAGACTCAACACAACAATGCACAGAACGTTCGCCGTCTTCATGATACCTCCAGGGTGTCCTGCCTGACACGGTGATTATTCGTCGGTAACGCAGCCCTCGCTGGCGGTCTTCACCAGCTTGATGTACTTAGCGAGCGTGCCGCGGTCGGCCTTGTAAGCCGGCTGGGTCCACCGGTTACGACGCTCGGCGAGCTCGTCTTCTGACACGTCCATCGAGATCGAGTGCGCGGTGTCGTCGATGGTGATGACGTCGCCGTCCCGCACCAGCGCGATCGGGCCGCCCTCCTGGGCCTCGGGGCAGACGTGCCCGATGATGAAGCCGTGGCTGCCGCCGGAGAAGCGGCCGTCGGTGATGAGGGCGACGTCTTCGAGGAAGCCGGCACCGGCCAGGGCGCTGGTGGGCGTGAGCATCTCGGGCATGCCGGGGCCGCCGGTCGGGCCTTCGTAGCGGATGACGATGACGTCGCCGGAGGCGATGTGGCCGTCTTCCAGTCCCTTGAGCATGTCTTCTTCGCTGTCGTAGACGCGGGCCGGACCGGTGAAGCTCAGGCCCTGCTTGCCGGTAATCTTGCCGACGGCGCCTTCGGGCGCGAGGTTGCCGCGGAGGATGGAGATGTGGCCGGTGGCCTTGAGCGGGGCTTCGACGGGGGCGATGACGTCCTGGTCGGCCGGCAGCTCGGGCACGTCGGCCAGGTTCTCGGCGACGGTCTTACCGGTGCACGTGATGCACGAACCGTCGATCAGCTTCTCAGCCAGCAGGTACTTCATCACGGCCGGCACACCGCCGATCTTGTGCACGTCTTCCATAACGTACTTGCCGGAGGGCTTGAGGTCGGCCAGCAACGGGATGCGCTTCTGCACCGCCAGGAAGTCGTCGATGGTCAGTTCCACGTTCACCGAGCGCGCCATGGCGATCAGGTGCAACACGAGGTTGGTCGAGCCGCCCATGGCCATGGCCAGCACCATCGCGTTCTCGAACGCGGGTCGGGTCATGATGTCGCGCGGCTTGAGGTCCATCTCCATCAGGTTGAGCATCGCCGCGCCGACGCGCAGACACTCGTCGATCTTGCCGCCCTCTTCGGCGGGCGTGGAAGACGAGTAAGGCAGGCTCATGCCCATCGCCTCGATCGCCGACGCCATGGTGTTGGCGGTGTACATGCCGCCGCAGGCGCCGGCGCCGGGGCAGGACTCCTTGACGATGGTCTGGCGCTGCTCTTCGGTGATGGTCTGCGCGAGCGACTCGCCGTAGCTCTGGAAGGCGCTGACCACGTCGAGCACGCGGTCTTCGCCGTTGATGTTGGCGCAGCCGGGCTTGATCGTTCCGCCGTAGACCATGATGCCGGGCCGGTTCAGTCGGCCCATGGCGATGATCGTGCCGGGCATGTTCTTGTCGCAACCGGGCAGCGCCACCAGCGCGTCGTACCACTGGGCGCTCATGACGGTCTCGATCGAGTCGGCGATGAGGTCGCGCGACTGGAGACTGAACGACATGCCGTCGGTGCCCATGGAGATGCCGTCGGACACGCCGATGGTATTGAAGCGCAGGCCGACGCAGCCGGCGTCGGTGACACCGGTCTTGACCGAATCGGCCAAGTCGTTGAGGTGCATGTTGCAGGGGTTGCCCTCGTACCAGCAGCTGGCGATGCCGACCTGGGGCTTGTCCATGTCGGCCTCGCTCATGCCGGTGGCGAAGAGCATGGCCTGGCTGGCCCCCTGGCTGGCGGGCTGGGTGATGCGGGCGGAGTACTTGTTCAACTTGGCGGGCATGTTGTGATCCTCAAATCGGGGGAAGAATCTTAGCAGATCGCCGGCAAGTTTTCGGCGCTGCGGCCGGAAAACACCCGATGATAGGGATAAAATGACTTTGCACTTCTATTCGTACCCATAGGGGACAACCGATGCAGATCCAGATCAACTACGGAGACATCAAGGGCTCCGCAGCCGTCGATGAGCACATCCAGGACCGGGTCGGCAAGGCCCTGGCCAGCGTGGCCAAGCAGGTCACGCGGATCGAGGTCCACCTCCGCGACGACAAGCAGAAACGCGACGCCCACGACGACAAACGCTGCAAGATCGAGGTCCGCATCGGCGGGATCGATCCGTTCGTCGTGGAAGACCGCGGCTCAGATATCTACGCGGTGATCAGCTCGGCAGCGGAGAAGGTCAAGCGCATCGCCCGCCGCGAGGCCGACAAACGCCACGCCCATCGCTGAATCCGCCATGCTCCGCTATCATGCCGCACATGCCTGACACCTCCGCCAACGATCGACCGCTGCTGGAAGTCGACAACCTCGTCACCCACTTCCCCGTCAAACGCGGTGTTTTTAAACACACCGTCGGCGCGGTCCGCGCCGTCGACGGCGTCAGCTTCACCGTCAACCGCGGCGAGACGCTGGGACTGGTCGGCGAGTCCGGCTGCGGCAAGACGACCATCGGTCGCACGCTGCTACGCCTCGTGCCCGCCACGTCCGGCAGCGTCACGTTCGACGGCCACGACGTGTTCGGCCTGAGCCGCGAGCAGATGAAACTCATGCGACGCCGCATGCAGATCATCTTCCAGGACCCCGTCGGCTCGCTGAACCCCCGCATGACCATCGGCAAGATCATCGGCGAACCCATCGCCGTGCACGGCCTGGCCAGGGGCAGCGAGCTGCACGACCGCGTGGCGAGTCTACTCAGGCGCGTCGGCCTCAGCCCCGACTACGCGTCGCGCTATCCGCACGAGTTCTCCGGCGGTCAGCGCCAGCGCATCGGCATCGCCCGCGCGCTCGGCCTCGAGCCGGACTTCATCGTCTGCGACGAGCCGGTCAGCGCGCTGGACGTGTCCATCCAGAGCCAGGTGCTCAACCTGCTCAACGACCTGCAGGAAGAGTACGGCCTGTCGTACCTGTTCATCGCGCACAACCTGGCGGTCGTCGAACACTTCTGCAACCGCGTGGCGGTGATGTACCTGGGGCGCATCGTCGAGCTGGCCGACCGCGACGAGCTGTACAACAACCCGCTGCACCCGTACACCAAGGCCCTGATGAGCGCCGTGCCCACGCCCGACCCGGCCGGCAAGAAAGAACGCATCATGCTGCTCGGTGACGTGCCCAGCCCGATCGTCTACACCCATCCGAAGTACAAGACGGTCCGCGACGAGGACCAGACCTCCCACGAGGTCCCCGCCGGTACCGCGGGCGTGGAGTACTTCGAGCGGGAGCTGCTGCTGGATCGGCCCCCGCTGATCGAGGTGCCCGATCGGCCCGGTCACTGGGTCTCCGCCCACGAGCCGGCCGACCTGATGTCCGCATGACCGCCTTGGCGCGGTCAAAAACCGCATTTAACCCCATTCTTGATTCCCCAACGCCGCTCGCTACAATGCTGGGCTCGTTTGTTGCCGAGATAAGAAAACAGAAGGTGCAGCCATGAAGGCCGACATCCATCCCAAGTATGAAACCACCAAGGTGACCTGTGCCTGCGGCGCGGCGTTCGAAATCCGCACCACCGCCGGCGCGGAGCTCCACCTGGATATCTGCAGCCAGTGCCACCCGTTCTTCACCGGTAAGCAGAAGTTCGTCGATACGACCGGTCGCGTGGAGAAGTTCCAGAAGCGATTCGGCGGCGGCTACTTCGGCAAGAAGAGCCAGTAGCTCACATCCAACGACATACCCTCAGCCGTGGTCGCACCAGCGCCCACGGTTTTCATTTGCACGCATCTTTGACCGAAGCGAAACCATGGCCCAGGACCGACTCATCGCGAAGCTCGACGAGATCGCCGCACAGCTGCGGCAGATCGACAGCGATCTTGCCGACCTGGCCGTGGCGTCCGACCCCGCGCGCATGATCGCGTTAAGCACGAAACGCGCCGCCATCGAACCGGTGGTCACGCAGTACCGGGCGTATCGCAGCGCACTGACCGAGGCCGACGACTTGCGCACGATGCTGGACGACGGCGACGCGGAGATGGCCGAGATGGCCAAAGCCGAGCTGCCGGAAGTTGAAGCGCGGGCCGAGCAACTGCTCGAACAGATCAAGGGCGACCTGGTGACCAGCGACGACCGCGCGATCGGTTCGGTGATCCTCGAGCTGCGCGCGGGCGTGGGCGGCGACGAGGCGGGCATCTGGGCGGGCGACCTGCTGCAGATGTACGAACGGTTCGCGCAGCAACGCGGTTGGAAATGGGAAATGATGGACGCCAGCGCAAGCGAAATGGGCGGGTTCAAGGCGGCGGTGGTCAGCGTCAAGGGCGAGCAGGTCTGGCAGTATCTCGGCTACGAAGGCGGCACGCACTGCGTGAAGCGTGTGCCCGCGACCGAATCGCAGGGGCGTATCCACACCTCGACCGCGACCGTAGCCGTGCTGCCCGAGCCCGAACAACTCGACGTGCAGATCAATCCCGATGACGTGGAGATCGACATCACCACCGCCCAGGGGCCCGGCGGGCAGAACGTAAACAAGGTCGCCACCGCCGTGAAGATGAAGCACCGCCCCACCGGCATCGAGGTGCGCATGCAGGACACCAAGAGCCAACAGCAGAACCGCGAGAAGGCGTGGCTGCTGCTGCGGGCGCGGGTGTACGAGCACTACCAGAAGCAGGCCGACGCCGAGCGCGCCGAGTCGCGCAGCCGGATGATCGGCACCGGCGAGCGCGGCGAACGCATCCGCACCTACCGCTACAAGGACAACCTCGTCGTGGACCACCGGCTCGGCTCGTCCATCGGCAGCTTCAACCTGCAACCGGTCCTCGCCGGCGAACTGAGCGATCTCATCCATGCCCTGATCGAGCAGGACAAGGCCCAAAGACTCGCCGCGCTGTGATCATTCGCCTCGCCCGCCCGGCTGCCCTATATTGCGGGCACCCAAGTTCAAACAAACCCCCACCCGGAGAAATGCACGGATGTCATTCCAGTCCGGCCGCGTCACGTACTGCCAGTTCCATCACGCCTCCGCCGGCCCCAAGGCCGACGACGCCCTGCTCGAGCTGCTCGCCGAACACCGCTTCCGCGAGACCGAGATCGGCGCGCCCAACGAGGTCGAGGTCGGCTGGATCACCGGCGAGCACCTGTTCGACACGCGTTTCAGCTTCGAGAAGAACCTGTTCGGCAAGGCGGTGCTGTTTGCGATGCGCGTGGACACGCACACCGTGCCCTCGATCCTGAAGCAGGCGTACAAGACGATGCACATCGCCACTGCCGCCGAAGGCAACCCGTCGGGCTTCGCCAGCCGGCAGCAGAAGAAGCAGGCCGCGGACATGGCCGCCGATCAGCTGCAGGCCGACCTCGCCGCCGGGCGTTTCCGCAAGAGCAAGATGGTGCCGATCCTCTGGGACCTGGCGACAAAGACCGTCTACTGCGGGGCAGCGGGCAACACCATCAGCGAGAAATTGGCCAGCCTCTTCAAGCAGACCTTCGACCTAGCCATCGAACCGGTCAGCGCCGGCCCCATGGCGATGCAGGTGCTTTCCCAGCGCTCCGCCCTATCCGGTTTCGAGACGCTTCGGCCCAGCGGTTTCACCGGCCCGCCCGCCAAGGCGACCGTGAACATGGATGACGCCGGCCCGACACACGACCTCAGCGAGCCCGTCGTGCCGTGGGTCGCCAAGGCCGGTGACACGAAGGACTTCCTCGGTAACGAGTTCGCCCTCTGGCTTTGGCACCGGCAGGAGACCAGCGAGGGACGCATCGCGATCAACACCGACGACGGCGAGACCGAGGTGTTCATCGTGATCGACAAGACGCTGGACATGGACTGCGCGTGGGACGCCGACGGCAAGCAGACGCTGCGCGGCGGCGCGCCGACATTGATGAACGAGGCGACCGCGGCGCTGCGCGCCGGCAAGTGGCCGCGCAAGCTGGGCCTGATCGTCTCCGACGGCCATCACCAGTGGGAACTCACCCTGCAGGCCGACCGGATGATCGTCTCCAGCGCCCTGCTGCCGGAGATTCACGAGGCGGACGGGCCGCGCGACTTGGCCGAGCATCGTCTGCTGCTCACGCGTCGGCTCGACGGCGTGTTGCGCGGCTTGTACGGGGCTTTCCTGGACGAGCGGACTCAATCCAACTGGCCCACAAAGACCCAGACCATCCGCAAGTGGATCGCCAACCGCCGCCGCCCCGCCGGCACGCCCGCCGCAACGACTTCCTAACACAAAAACGGCTCAAGCGGTTTTCCGCCCTCACCCGATGGCAAACCTATCGGACTCCTTTAGCCATGGGTGACGCCTATGAACGTGTTGTTTCTGATCCAGCCGGGCACCAACAGCCGCAGCATCTTTCTGGACATGCTCGACGGAGTCGAGAAAGCCGGCCACACCGTCTTCCGCATGGAACTCCAGCCCTTCTGGCAGATTCAGCAGCGCACCGGCAACACCTGGCCCGCCATCCAGGGCGACCTGTCCCAGATGCTCGCCAACTACATCCGCGATCACAAGATCGATCTCACCGTCGGCATGTGGGCCAACGCCCTGACCACCTTCGGCCTGCTCAAGCAGAACGACCAACTGACCACCCTCTTCGACGTGATCAAGCAACCGCACCTGCTGATGTGGCTCGACTCGCCGGAGCGCGCCCACGAGGGCAGCATGGTCTCGCTGTTCCGCACGCCCGTCTTCCAGAGCCCCCACCTCTACCACTTCATCAACAACGAGGGCACCGCACGCGAGATGACCGACGTGCTGAACATGGCCAACGTCATGCCGTGCCCCTACGGGATCAACACCGACGTGTTCCGTCCCGATCCGTCGGCCCAGAAACAGTACGACATCATGTACTCAGCCGGCGGCGGCGATCGCTGGCAACAGCCCACCGAGCAGATGCGCGCCGAGATCGAGCGTGAAGACCCGGACATCGATTCCATCCGTCGGTCGCTGGCCGGCGAGCTGGGCCCGACACTCGACGAGATCACCGGTCGCTTCGAAGATGACAAGCGGGCCGGCGTGCGTCGTGTGATGGACCAGCTGCTCGAGATTCAACTGGCCAAGCCCAGCACCCCGATGGTCAACCGCCTCGAGACGATCGCGCACGACAGCGACCTGGCCCCCGCCGTCGCCAATCTGGCCAACGCCCCCAAGGCGTACATCGACGCGACCATGGCCGTGCGCAGCATCGACCACTTCTACCGCACCTTCACCTTCGCCCACCTCGCCCGCCACTTCAACTGCGGCATGTTCGGCTCGGCCGACTTCAGCGCCTGGGGCATCGACGTGCCCAGCGCCGGCTTCGTCGACTACGCCGACCAGTCCCGCCTCTACGGCCAGGCCCACTTCGGCC
>JANQJT010000232.1 GCA_028281485.1 Phycisphaeraceae bacterium | reverse complement strand
CGGTGGAAGGGGATTGGGTGATATCGGCGCTACCGAGTGATCGGTTGGCGAAGGTGGCGGGGGCGGCGTTGGTGTCGGCGGACGAAAGGCTTGCGCGGTTGAAAGAGATCGGCGTGAGCTCGATTGTTGGGATTCATCTGTGGACGGATCGCGTGGTGTGTGATCGGTCGCACGTGTTTTTCAGCGACAGCGCGGTGGACTGGGTTTTTGCGAAGGGGCGGGCGGGGGGCGGGCAGCATCTTCACGTGGGGATCAGCGCAGCGGATCGGTGGGTCGACAAGCGCGAAGATGAGATCGTGTCGATGTGTTGGGATGAGCTGCGGTGTTACGGGCACGAGCTGAGGGGAATCGAAGCAGCGGAGCTTGTGCGCGGTCGCGTGATCAAGGAGCGTCGCGCGACGTTCGCGGCGGACGTGGGGATCGATGCGCTTCGGCCGAGCGCGACGGGATCGGTTGAGAATCTGTTGTTGTCCGGTGACTGGGTGGACACGGGTTGGCCGGCCACGATGGAGGGCGCGGTGCGCAGCGGATACGGGGCGGCGGGCGTGGTGTTGGGCGAAGATGTTTTAATCGGCGACTTATCGGTCGCGCCGCTGGCGCGTTTGATCGGCGTGCGATAACGCGGCGGTAGATTGGATTGTGTGTGTGTGGTGAGCCGATAGTAGGGGTGTATGGGCGTTGAAACGTGGCTGATCGTGGTTTTGGTGGGCCTGGCCGTGCTTGCGGGCCTGGTTTTTTTGCGCGTGTTGAGCGGCGTGGTGAAGCAGACGCTGGAGCAACACGACACGGCGCGCGAGGCGATGGAGATGCGGATCGAGTACTTCGGGTCTCAGCCGAAGCGCGACGCTTCGGTTGGGGTGACGATCCTGGATGACGCGTAGGGGTTGCGTCGGGGGCTAAGTGATTAGCGAGCGCGGATGCTTGACCGGTAACGCAGGGGCGTGATGTTGAACGCCTTGCGGAAGACGGTGGTCATGTGCTGCGCGTTGCCGAAGCCTGCTTCGCGCGCGAGGTCGAGGATGGGCATGTCGGTTTTGGCCAGGAGTGTCTGGACGCGTGCGAGGCGGAGGCGGAGGACCTCTTCGTGAGGGGATCGCTCGTAGTGCTTTTTGAACTTGCGTTCGAGGCTGCGCCGTGTCATGGGTACGGCGTCGGCGATCTGGTCGACGGTGAGCGGGCGGTAGGCGTTTTGGCGGAGGAAGATGACGGCCTTGCGGAGTTCGTCGTCGTCGATGATCAGCGCGTCGGTGGAGCGGCGTGTGGTGATCTCGATGGGATCGACGGCGGTGTGGTTGGGGACGGCTTCGCCGTTAAGCAGTCGTTCGAGGAACTGGGCGGCGTGGTAGCCCTGTTGTTCTGAGGCGGTGACGATGGCGGACATGGGGGGGCTGGCCGATTCGCAGAGCAGCGGGTCGTCGTCGCCGCCGAGTACGGCGATCTCGTCGGGTACGGCGAGGTTGCGGTGGCGGCAGGCCTCGAGGACGTGCAGGCCGGTGGTGTTGGCCCAGCAGAAGATGCCGACGGGTTTGGGGAGGGATTCGATCCAGTCGCCGAGTTCCGCGATGCGCATGTGCCAGGAGCGCATGGAGGAGAGTTCGCTGCGGTAGTTGAACTCGTGACAGGTGAGGTTGTGTTGCGTGATGGCTGTGCGGAAGGCGCCCGCGTGGCGTTTGACGTAGCGTTTCTGGAGGGGGCCGACGTATCCGAAGTTCTGGAAGCCGCGATCGAGAAAGTGATCGATCGCGAGCGCGGCGCCGGCCTGGTAGTTGGTGGTGACGCGGGGGAACTTTGAGTTTTTCAGTTCGATGCCTGAGACGTTAATGACGGGCAGGCCGGACTTTTCCAGTTCGTCGTAGAGCCGTTCGTTCGAGATGCGCGCGATGACTCCGTCGCCCTTCCACTTGGAGGGGAGGTGGAATTGTTCGAGCGCGCCCTTTTCTTCGAGGCAGAGGTGCCAGGGGCCGTGCTTGGTGGCGTAGTTGGTGACGCCACGGATGAGACGGCGCCCCCAACTGGTCGAAGTGTCGACCAGTACCGCGACGGTGGGCGGTGCGTTTGTGGTTTTGGTCATTTAAGCCGTGCCTGAGTGCGACATGAATGTGTAAGACAATATTGAGATTCGAGGCTGATATGTCAACCTATAGTCGCAATATCAAACAAATATATCGCATAAGCACGTATGACTTATTCGGTGATACGGGGATAATAACTCTATACAGTTGGTGATTGCGACACGTTATCGGGGGGTTTTGTTGCGATCCAGGCGGTGACGGGGCAAGCGTCATCGCTGGACCAGAGATTCATCAAACAATGATGAGGATGCTGCGATGAAGTCTTATCTGATGGTTATTGGGATGGTGTGCTTGCTGGTCAGAGGGACCGCGCTGGAGGGGGCGACTAATGTGGCGTCGAGCGGGACGGCGAAGGCCAGCAGTGAGCACTCCAAGCGATACGATGCGGCCAAGGCGATCGATGGGAAGATCGACGATGACCATCGTTGGGTGAGCAGGGACGGCAGCGGGCCGCACACGCTGGTGCTGGAGCTGTCTGCCGAGTTCACGATCAGCGGGGCGCACATTTACACGGGTTTCCACGCGGAAGACCCGGTAAGGGACATGAAATTGGAGGCGTGGGTCGGCGGGCGCTGGGTGGCGATCCCGGGGGCGTCGGTGAAGGGTAATGACAAGATTGCGCTGGCGATGCGGTTTGATAAGCCTGTGACGACGACGCGCGTGCGGTTTGTGGGTTATGACAAACGCGTGCGTGTGAAGGAACTGCTGCTGTGGTTGCGGGATAGAGACGGTGTGCCGCCGCTGGGGACGGGCGTGTCGGGTGGTCCGGTGGCTCCGCCGCAGTTGGACCGACATCACGTGTTTGTGAACCAGGTGGGGTATGACACGGATGGGCCGAAGCGTTTTACGGCGCCGAACTCGCCGGACGGTAGCGGGTTTGTGGTCCGTGAGGTTGATGGGAGTGAGGCGCTGTTTGAGGGGCAAGTGGTTGGGGGTGTGGGCGACTTTACGATGTTTCTGCCCGAGCCGGGGGAGACGGAATACGTGATCGAGGTGAGCGGAGGTGGGTTGAAGAGTGCGACGAGCTACGACTTCCAGATCAACCCGTTGCACATGGAGCGGTTGGTGTTGGAGCCGGCCCTGCGTTTCATGGTCGATGCGCGGAGCATGACGGGGACGCACCCGTCGGCTTACGGCGGGACGCCTTGGCGTGACGGTGTGTATTACACACACGAGATGCCTTCGCTGGTGCAGATGTACCTGGCACACCCGGCGTTCTTTGACCGGGCGGAGGTGGAGATCGGCTGGGCGGAGGACAAGGCGCGGGTGCTGAGTCCGAATTACGTGTGGGTGCGTGCGGCGATCGACAAGGACGTGATGCGGTCGACGCAGCGGTACTTCACGGAGCTGGACGGGCCTGTGGGTAAGGACGTGCCGGACGTGGTGCAGATGATCCACTGGACGGTGGGCATGTACCTGATGGACCCGGTGACGAAGGACCCGAGCGATCGCGGCGGCAAGGAGATCATCCATCCGCAGACGGTGGAGCAGTTCGCGTTCTTCCTTTATGCGCATCCGTATATGGAACGGTATTTCACGCGGGCGTTTTACGATCGTGCGGAGGCGTTTACGGTCGAGCAGTGGGAGAAGGTGGGGCTGTTTGAGGTGATCGAGACGGTGGGGGATGCGAAGGGGCGGTACGCGCCGGGTCACTCGGTGATGCCAAACCTGTTGATGTACGCGGTGGCGAAGCGTGAGGGGTGGGCGAACGCGGATCGGTATTTGGACGCGGCGGTGGCGCAGGCGAAGTGGGTGATCGAGACGTTCGAGGCGGACGACGTGCGTGTGGGCAAGGGCCAGCGTATGAGCGAGCACAAGACGATCACGGGACTGACGATGCTGCAGCGCGTGTATCCGTCGCACGCACCGGACGGATTGGCGACGTGGTTGGAGGATTGGCAGCGCGGCGTGATCGCGGCGAGCGACAATCTGTACGATTTCCGCAAGTACAGCGATACGGAGTGGACGCTGCCGAAGCCCTGGAACGAGCCGGGTAATATTGCGGGTCTGCCGGGTCTGATCGACGCGGTGTGGCTGGCGGTGGGTGTGGAAGACGAGCGGATGGCGCGGCGGCTGGTGGAGATTCGCACGTCCCACATCGACAACCTGTTCGGTCGCAACCCGATGAACGCGACGAGTTCGCAGCGTGGCGCGGTGGATTTCGAGGGGATCGACAGCGTCTGGCCGAAGAAGTTTCACGAGGACTGGTGTGCGCGGCTGGAGCTGGTGCGGGGGACGCTGAACTCGAACGCGGCCAGCGAGCACTACCCACACAGCCCTCAGAACGGCTTCCGTCACTGCGAGGGTTGGACGGCGTTTAACGCGGCGTGGAACGTGACGCTGGCGTATCGGTGCCGGGCGGAGACGTGGTTTACGGTGTCGGATGAGAAGGGAGGCGCGATTGATTTTGTTCGGCCGGGCCGGGCCATGCGTCTGGGGCTTCGCGCGATTCTGAACCAGGACCCGGATACAGCAGAGACGATCACGATATGGACAGACAGCGACGGTGAGCGTGGGGCATTGGAGCTGGTGGAGTCTGACACCAACGCCCTGACGCACGTGGTCGATGTGGATACCGATGGCTTGGGTTTGAAACGCGGGAAAGACGGGATCGTCGGTTACGGGTATGGATTCATGGCCAAGACGTTGCGGTTCCGGTGGGACGCGGAGCGGGGCGGCTGGTCGGTGCAACAGGGGCGCTGATCGTTTGATAGGTACGCCGCAGAGGTCGCGGTGTTTGTAGCGCACTCGATAGAAAGCAAGAGGCGGTTTGGATCGAAATGATTACATCGTGTTGCTGATCTACCTGGTCGGCATCTTCCTGGTCGGCGTGTTTTTCGCGCGCAAGAACAAGAGCAGCGAGGACATGTTCAGCGCGGGCGGGCGGTCGCCGTGGTGGACGAGCGGTTTGAGCGCGTTCATGACGATGTTCAGCGCCAACACCTTTGTGGTGTGGGGCGGGATCGGGTACCGGCTGGGTTTTGTGGCGGTGTTGATCAACCTGATGTACGGGGTTGCGGCGCTGCTGGTGGGGTATTTCGCGGCGGGTCGCTGGAAGGCAATGGGGATCAAGACGCCGGCGGAGTTTGTGCAGGAGCGGTACGGCTCGGGCGCGTTGCACTTTTACACGTGGTTCATGACGGTGTTCCGGATGCTGACGACGGCGGGTGCGCTGTACGCGATGGGTCGTATTCTTGTGACGCTGATGCCGCTGGAGGAGGGGCACTTTCTGCGTGACGCGGTGACGGGGAACCTGTCGCTGATGTGGGCGATCGTCATCCTTTCGAGCGTGGTGGTGATCTACACGATGCTGGGGGGGCTGTGGGCGGTGCTGATGACGGACGTGCTGCAGTTCATCGTGTTGAACCTGGCGGTGGTGTTCATGATCCCGCTGATACTGATGGAGGTCGGCGGGACGAGCGCGGCGATCGAGGGGCTGGGCGCAGTGACGGTAGACGACGCGGGCAACTCGATGCTCAGTCCGTTGGCGGGGGATTACTCTTTGATGTTCCTGGCGGGGTGGTGCGCGATCCACTTCTTCATGATCGGTGCGGAGTGGGCGTTTGTGCAGCGGTTCATCTGTGTGCCCGATCCGAAGTCGGCGCGGAAGAGCACGTACCTGTTCGGCTTGCTTTATCTGGGCAGCCCGATGCTGTGGTTGCTTCCGCCGATTCTGTATCGCCTGCTCGACCCGATTCCCGAGGGGTTGCCGGCGGAGCTGTTCCAGTACGTGCCGCTCGAAAAGCGTGCGGAGTTTGATCCGGCGATTATCAACGCGTGTGTTGCGGGCAACGCGGACACGATACCCGCTGAAGCGTACGACAAGTTGCGTGAGACGGCGGTGAAGTTCAAGTCGGAGGCGGGTTACATCGCGGCTTGTGAGCGTGTGCTGCCTTCGGGCATGCTGGGCTTGATGTTTGCGGCGATGTTCAGCGCGACGGCGAGCATGGTCAGTTCGCAGCTGAACGTGTTCTCGGGTGTGATGACCAACGATATTGTGAAGCCTTTGATGCGCAAGGCGGCGAGCCCGCAGACGATGCTGTGGATCGGCCGACTGTTTACGGTGATCCTGGGCGTGGTGCTGATCGTGATCGCGACGCTGTACCAGAAGATGGGCGGCGCCGAGCAGGTGATCGTCAAGTCGACGGAAGCGGTGGTGGCGGCGTTGCTGGCGCCGATGGTGTGGGGTTTGTTCAGCCGCCGTATTAATACGGCCGCGGTGTGGTGGACGGCGGGCGTGGGCATGATCGCGGGCGTGTCGGTGCGTCTCGGTCTGGCGGAGGGAGGTTTCATGACCGACATCGCGGCCTTTGAGGACGCTGCGCAGTGGGTGCAGGACAACATGAAGATCGCCGAGACGCTGAGCGGCGTGGTGTTGCCGGTCCTGGTGCTGGTGATCGTGCAGTTGCTGAGCAAGGGCACGTCGAAGGGCTACGAGCGGATCGTGGCGTTGCAACAGGAAGAGGCTGCGCAGGAAGCGACGGGGCGCGTGAAGGCGAGCCGGCTGCCCGCGATCATGGTCGGTTGGTCTGTGGCGATGTGCGGGTTTTTGATGATGGGTCTTGTATTTGTGAATGACGAGGACCGGGGCATCTTGGCGGGATTTGGGGTGGCGATGTTTGTGATCGCCGCGGCCATCCTGGGTCTTTCTTATCGGGTGCGGGCGCGTCGGGACAATTAAGAGGAACCCTATGCGGATTTATAGAGCAGAGGATGAGCGTTTCCTGAAGCTCGAGCGGCACGCGACCGACCTGGCCATCGTGGGCGGTGGGCTGGCGGGCGTATGTTGTGCGATCACGGCGGCCCGCCAGGGGCTTGGCGTGGTGCTGATCCAGGACCGACCGGTGCTGGGCGGCAACGCCTCCAGCGAGGTGAGGCTGTGGGTGCTGGGCGCGACCAGCCACATGGGCAACAACAACCGCTGGGCGCGCGAGGGCGGTGTGATCGATGAGCTGCTCGTTGAGAACATGTACCGCAACCCCGAGGGCAACGCGCTGATTTTCGACTCGATCCTGCTCGAGAAGGTCGCCGCGGAAGAGAACATCACGCTGCTGCTGAATACCGCGGCGTTCGAGGTGGACAAGGGCGAGGAAGAGGCGATCGAGGCGATCCGCGCG
The DNA here is from genome assembly GCA_028281485.1 of Phycisphaeraceae bacterium. Taxonomy (GTDB): domain Bacteria; phylum Planctomycetota; class Phycisphaerae; order Phycisphaerales; family Zrk34; genus JANQHD01. The sequence goes on along the minus strand of JANQJT010000232.1, from coordinate 1,589 downwards.
TTCTGCAGCCAGAACAGCACGATGTACGAGGTGCGCGCGCCGTATTTCTGCGACGCTTCGGGTGACGGGGTCCTGGGTTTCCTGTCGGGCGCGGCGTTTCGGATCGGGGCGGAAGGTCGAGCCGAGTTCGACGAGGGTTTTGCGCCGACGGGCTCGTACGGTGAGCTGCTGGGGCACTCGATTTACTTCTACACGAAGGATGTGGGGCATCCGGTGAAGTACGTGCCTCCGGCTTTTGCGCTCAATGACATCGCGGAGATCCCGCGTTACCGCAGATTTAATGCGCGCGACTACGGGTGCAACCTGTGGTGGATCGAGTACGGGGGGCGGATGGATACGGTCCACGACACGGAGAAGATCAAGTGGGAGCTGTGGAAGGTGGTTTACGGGGTGTGGGACCACATCAAGAACTCGGGCGAGTTCCCCGAGGCTGAGAGCCTGACGCTGGAGTGGGTGGGGACGATCCCGGGCAAGCGTGAGTCGCGCCGCTTCGAGGGCGATTTCATGCTCAGCCAGAGGGACGTGGTGGAGCGGCGCCGATTTGATGACGCGGTGAGTTTCGGCGGGTGGGCGATGGACCTTCACCCGGCGGACGGCGTGTACAGCAAGGAGGAGGGCTGCACGCAGTGGCACAGCAAGGGGGTGTACCAGATCCCGTTGCGGACGATGTACAGCAAGAACGTGCCGAACCTGTTCCTGGCGGGCCGAATCATCAGCGCGTCGCACGTGGCGTTTGGATCGACGCGTGTGATGGCGACGTGTGCGCACGGTGCGCAGGCGGTGGCGACGGCGGCGGCGATGTGTTGTGAGCGAGAGATCGTGCCGCGTGACCTGTTGGATAGGGACCTGATGCGGACGCTGCAGCGCCGTTTGCTCCGGCAGGGGCAGCACATCCCGGGTCTGAGCCTGCGGGACACGGACGACCTGGCCGAGTCGGCGGAGGTGGTGTCGAGCAGCGCGTATTCTCTGGATGAGCTGGGTGATTGTGGTGAGACGCTGGCGATGGACAGCTCGCGCGGGTTGTTATTGCCGATGAGGGCGGGGCGTGTGCCTTCGGTATCGATGTGGTTTGACGGCGAGCTGGGGACGGAGTTGACGCTTGAGCTGCGCGGGATGGGCTGCGCGGGGAACTTCACGCCGGAGGAGATTCTGGCGACGCAGACCGTGACTTTGGGTGAGGGCGGCGCGGTGTCGAGCGAGAAGAAGGTCGCGACGGTGGGTGGCCAAACGGAGGCGGCAACGCTGCCGGCTTCGGGCGCGTATCACAAGGTGACGGTCGATTTCGGTGTCGAGCTGGACCGCGATCAATACGTGATGATTGGGGTGAAGGAGTCGGAGTCTGTGTCGATCGTGTTGAGCGACGTGCGTTTGACGGGCGTGTTGTCGCTGGCACACAAGGCGGATAAGAAGGTGTCGAAGGGTGGAGCGGTGCAGGATCCGCCGGAGGGAATCGGTGTGGATCGATTCGAGTTCTGGCTGCCGGAGCGTCGTCCGGGCGGGAAGCTGCCTGCTGTGCGGTTCGAGCCACCGATCGAAGTGTTCGATGCGGAATCGGTATTGCGTGGGCCTGAGCGTCCGGTTGAGACATC